>JACMOV010000176.1 GCA_014377845.1 Herminiimonas sp. | reverse complement strand
GGCCTGTTCCTCGACTGCGCGGATGACATCTTCGGGAAAATTCCATTCGCGGCCGATGCTGCACGATAGCGTACGGGCATAACTGACCAGCGCATTGCAAAAACTGGCCGAGCCGACCGCCTGATCGACACCGGCGATCTGATCGACGATACGTAGCGACACGATCAGCCCGACATTCTGGATCAATCCGGCGAGGAATGCTTCGAATACGTTCAATCCTTCGTCGCGCGCAAGCTGATGGCAGGCCAGCGCGCATAACTCGGACTGGTACCAAATGCGCGGCGCGGCCAAGCTAGTAGCGCGGCCGGAGCGGATATCGATGATGGGACGGAACGCCACGCCGGTGATCAGCTGACGCAAACCTCCCTGGCCCAGCACCAGGATCGCATGCTGGATGCTGGCGATGGTTTCGCTGGAACTGGACAGGGCGCTGTTGGCCAGGCGAATCACTTCGGCGACCAGTACGATATCGTTGGAAATCTTGCGAGACAGTTCTGCCCCTGAAAAATTCTCGCTGCGCAGGCTCTGCAGTAACTGTGGAATTACGCCGGGCATGCGGCGCACCAAGCCAGCGCCCGCTTGCTTCGACCTGACCAGACGTTCCAGTTCGTCGAGGATCGCTTGTTCGGTTGGATTAATGAACATGCCGGAATAATCGGTCTGCTCGAACAGCCAGCCATTGAAATTGGCATTGATGTCTTCTTCCTGCAGGCGTGACACCGCGGCCGCCGGTATGACGGTCTGCGCCGATAAAGGTGTAGCGATGCCGGGCGCGGCAGGATCTGCCTGAACGATATTCGGGGCTTGTACAGATGATGAAAAAAGACGATTCAACCAGCCCAGCATTGCTAATTTCCAATCACGTTAACCCAGAAGTCACGGCTTTCCGATTTCCTGCCTGCGCTCGACGCATGATGTTCGGCAAGCGGATAACTCCCGGTTAATCAGTGTAGGCGTAAATAGTAGGCGTGAGGAATAAAAGTGCTGCACGGAATGAAAAAGTGACGATTGTTCACGTTTACAATGCATATCGAAAAAACATGTAAACAATCCAGGAATTGGGCGCATTCATATGTGCCCAATCTCCAATTGCTAACTGGAAATTAGCCCCAGGCGCGCAGCAGTCCTACTGCCAGCCCCTCAAGGGCAAAATCCTGGCCCGGTTCGACCCGGATCGTTTCGAAATCCGGATTTTCAGGCAGCAATTCGATGACCGTGCCTGATTTCCGGTAACGCTTGACCGTCACATCGTCACCCAGTCGCGCCACGACAATCTGGCCGTTCTTGGCGGCATAGGATTTTTGTACGGCGATCAGATCGCCGTCGAGAATGCCTGCATCGCGCATCGACATCCCGCGCACCTTCAGCAGATAGTCCGGTTTGCCGGTGAAGAAAGTCGGATCGACGTTATAGGTCGCTTCGATATGTTCCTGGGCCAGGATCGGCGAACCTGCGGCGACACGACCGATCAGCGGCAAGCTCAGCTGCATCAGTGACGCATGCGGAAGGGTCATCTGCGTCTTGGCGGGACTGCCGACAGGGCGTCCTTGACCCATGTCGAGCAGGCGAATGCCGCGGGAGGTGCCAGGAGAAATCTCGATTGCGCCCTTGCGCGCGAGCGCTTGCAAGTGTTCTTCGGCTGCATTGGCAGAGCGAAAACCCAGCTCGTTCGCGATTTCCGCGCGGGTCGGGGGAAAGCCGGTATTGCTGATCGCGTCTTTGATCAGGTTCAGGATTTGTTCCTGGCGGGCGGTCAGTTTGATCATCACTATGCCTTCATCGGTATCGGGGAGCGGTAATGCATTGCCAGTTCAATGACTGCTGAAACTGGGTTTACGTGCAGCCTGTATTTTTATACAGTAGTTCGTTAAATGCAAGCGTAACATGAAAAATAATGGACATTGCATCCTGATGCCTCTCGATCAAGATAAAAGCACAATGCGAAAAATACCATTGCCAAATTAAAATAATTCAATATACTGTACATGCATACAGTAATCGGACTGCGCTATTTCGCTCATTCCGACATAAAAATGAGACGTGGCAGCAATGAATCCTTTACTCGACAATCTATGCGAACAGCTCGCTATCTGGCGATGCGGCGCGCCAGCGGTGCGCAATGCTTCAGGTATGCCGAGCGGTTTCGCCGCACTCGATGCGGTGCTGGCCGACAACGGCTGGCCGACCGCGGCGCTTTCCGAGCTACTGACCGACAAAGCCGGTATTGGCGAATTGTCGTTGCTGATGCCGACGCTGGCGCAATTGTCGCAAACGCGAGGCGTGTTATTCATCGCGCCGCCGTTCTTGCCTTACGCACCGGCGCTGGCCGATGCCGGCATCGATTTGCGGCGGCTGCTGGTGGTATCGGGCTGCAACGCGCGTGATACGCTGGCCTGTACCGAACTGGCGCTGCGTTCCGGCGCTTGTGGCGCCGTGGTGCTATGGACAGCCGGTCTGATCGATATGCCCGGACGCAGTGCCGGACACTTGGCGTTGCGACGCCTGCATCTGGCGGCGCAACGCGGCAACACGATGGCGCTGTTACTGCGCGATGCACAACATGCCGTGCAGTCGTCGCCGGCGGTACTGCGTATTCGGCTGTCGACCACCAATGAGCGCCTGCGCCAGCAATTGCAGTTGATGGTGTTCAAGCAGCGCGGCTTGTCAGCTCAGCAGACGGTGCTACTGGACCCGCGTTCGCCACGGCTGCAACAGGAAATCATGCATCCCTCCGCGCCGCCGGTCTGGGCGCCGCCGACACCGCACGTGCCGGCTTTTCTGAAACAACTGCAAGGCATGTCCATGCCGGCGACCTTGAATTGAGAGTCGCACATGCTGTGGATCGCCCTTTATCTGCCGGAACTGTCGCTGCAAGTGAGCCACCGCGGCTTGCTGCCCGATCTGCCTTTGGTGGTCAGCGACGGTGCCCATCAGCGACCGCTGATCCTGGCGGCGAATGCACCGGCCCAGCACAAGGGCATTCAGGCCGGCATGGCGGTCGCCGCCGCCCAGGCACTGGACATCAACCTGGTGGTGCAGGTCCGCGATGCCAGTCGTGAGCAGGCGGCCATCCATGCGCTAGCGGGCTGGGCCACCCAGTTCACGCCTACCGTGACGCTGGAGCGCGAAGGCGTGTTACTCGAAGTGCAGCCGTCGCTGCGTCTGTTCGATGGCTTGTCGGCGTTGGGCAAACGGCTGATCGGCGGCGCCCGCAAGCTCGGCTTCGCCGTCGAGATCAGCGTTGCGCCGACGCCACTGGCGGCATGGATGCTGGCGCGCGCGCGCGCCGCCGACGATCGGGTGCGTGGCTGTATCGCCATCGACAAACTGGCGCCGCGCCTGGCGCCGTTGCCACTCTATTTGTTTGATTGGACGCCCGACTGTCTTGATGCCCTCACGCGGCTGGGCGTAACCAGCGTCGGCCAGTGCCGCGCGCTGCCGCGCGATGGACTGATGCGGCGCTTCGGCGGCATGCCGTTGCACGACCTCGATCGCGCCCATGGCGATCTGCCTGATCCGCGGCTCTGCTTCGTGCCGCCGCAGCAGTTTTTTTCCAAGATCGAACTGGCCACAGAACTGACCAATGTCGACTGGCTCAAGCTGCCGATCCGGCAAATGCTCAATGAACTCGAAGGCTATTTGCGGGCGCGCCTGCAAGGCACCCAGGAATTACTGCTAACTTTCGAGCAGGGCCGCGCAGTGCGTACTACGGTCAAGGTATCGCTGTCGACGGCGCAGTGTTTTGCCGAGGATTTCATGCTGCTGGTCAACGAGCACCTGGCGCGCACCACGCTGGATGCGCCGGTGCAGGCGGTGTCGCTGTGTGTCGCGGTGTTGCTGCCGTACGAGCCCGAGAACCGCACCTTGGTGGCCGATGGCGCGCGCCAGTCGATGGCGCTGCTGCAGTTGTGCGAACGAATCGAGGCACGCCTGCCACCGGACCGCTTGTACCGCATCGCCCTCAACGACGATCACCGGCCCGAGCATGCGTGGCGCAAGGATGGCAATGCCGGCCTGACGATGGATTTTCCTGAGTTGCCGCGGCCAGCCTGGCTGCTCGCGCAGCCACAACCACTGTCGATGGCGATGGGGCATCCGCAGTATCACGGCAGCTTGCGTCTGCTTACTGCGCCGGAGCGGATCGAAACCGGCTGGTGGGACGAGCACGCGGTATCGCGCGACTATCATGTTGCTCGCAATCCGTCCGGCCAGCTGTGCTGGATATACCGTGACCATGCCCAGGGCCGCTGGTATCTGCATGGGCTGTTTGCCTGATGCCGGCCGGTTATTGCGAGCTGCACTGCCTGTCCAATTTCAGTTTTCTGAAGGCAGCCTCGCATCCTCAGGAACTAGTGATACGGGCTGCCGCACTGGGCTATGGGGCGCTGGCGATTACCGACGAATGTTCACTGGCCGGCGTAGTGCGCGCGCATGTCGCCGCCAAGGAAGCAGGATTGAAGCTGCTGATCGGCACCGAGCTGACACTGTCCGACGGTTGCATGATCGTGCTGATTGCGATGAACCGCGAAGGCTATGGCAACCTGTGCGAACTGATTACGCGCGCACGGCGTAGCGCAGCAAAAGGCAGTTATGCGATCGATCGCAATGACTTCGCCGCTGGCTTGCCGAATTGCCTGGCGATCCTGATCCCGCGCGCCGGTAAATTGGCCGAGTCGGAAGCCGACGCCCACTGGCTGAGCCGGCATTTCAGCGGCGCTTGCTGGATCGCCGTCGAGCTCAACCGCAGCGTCAACGATGCGCGCGCGCTCGCCATTTTGCGCCAGATCAGCGACCGGTCCGGCGTGCCGCTGGTGGCGGCCGGCGGCGTGCTGATGCATCAGCGCAGCATCAAGCCGCTGCATGACGTGCTGAGCGCAATCCGCCATGGCCAGACGGTTGCCACCCTCGGCCGCAAGCTGCTGCCCAATGGCGAGCGGCACCTGCGCACCTTGCCGCGCCTGAGTGCGGTGTATCCGCCGGACCTGATGGCTGCCACCCTTGAGGTGGCAAGCCGCTGCACTTTTTCCCTCGATGAAATCCGTTACCAGTATCCCGATGAAGTAGTGCCCGCCGGCGAAACCGCTGCAAGTTACCTGCGCAAACTGACCGAACAGGGTTTGCGCGAGCGGTATCCTGAAGGCGAAACGGACAAGGTACGTACGCTGGTCGAACATGAACTGTCACTGATTGCCGAACTGCGCTATGAGCCGTATTTTCTGACCGTCTACGATATCGTCGCCTTTGCACGTGGCAAGGGCATTCTGTGCCAGGGACGCGGCTCGGCCGCCAATTCGGCGGTCTGCTTTTGTCTTGGCATTACCGAAGTCGATCCCAGTCGCTCGTCAGTGCTGTTCGAGCGTTTTCTCAGTCGTGAGCGTAATGAGCCGCCCGACATCGATGTCGATTTCGAGCATGAGCGGCGCGAGGAAGTGATCCAGTACCTGTACCGCAAATACGGTCGTGAGCGTACTGCGCTGACGGCAGCGCTGATTACCTACCGGCCCAAGTCGGCGGTGCGCGATGTCGGCAAGGCGCTCGGCCTGTCGCTGGACCAGGTCGACCGACTGGCCAAGACGATGACCTGGTGGGACGGCAAACAGATTCAGGATGCGCGACTGGTCGAGGCCGGCTTCGATCCCGACAATCCGATGATCGGCAAACTGATCGAGTTCGCCCATCTGTTGATGAATTTTCCGCGCCACTTGTCGCAGCACACCGGCGGCTTTGTCATTGCGCAGGGCAAGCTGTCGCGGCTGGTGCCGATTGAAAATGCTTCGATGAAGGACCGTACCGTCATCGAATGGGACAAGGACGATCTCGATGCACTTGGCCTGTTGAAGGTAGATGTGCTGGCGCTGGGCATGCTGTCGGCCATCCGCCGCGCCTTCGATCTGGTCAAGGACTATCGTGGCGCGCACTTGACGATGGCTACTTTGCCGGCTGAAGATCCGGCGGTCTACGCGATGATGTGCCGCGCCGATACGGTCG
>JACMOV010000175.1 GCA_014377845.1 Herminiimonas sp. | reverse complement strand
TTCTCGCTGGGCGACGGCCTCCGCCCCGGCTGCAATGCGGACGCGAACGACGCAGCGCAGTTTGCCGAGCTGGAGACGTTGGGCGTACTGACCCAGGTTGCCTGGGCCAAGGGCTGCCAGGTGATGATCGAAGGTCCCGGCCATGTGCCGCTGCACCTGATCATGGAGAACATGGATCTGCAACTGGAGCAGTGCTACGAAGCGCCGTTCTACACGCTCGGACCGCTGACGACCGACATCGCGCCGGGCTACGACCACATCACCTCCGGCATCGGCGCAGCCACCATCGGCTGGTACGGCACCGCGATGCTGTGCTACGTCACGCCGAAGGAGCACCTGGGTCTGCCGAACAAGGCCGACGTCAAGGACGGCATCATCACCTACAAGATCGCGGCCCACGTCGCCGATCTGGCCAAGGGTCATCCTGGCGCGCAGATCCGCGACAACGCCCTGTCGAAGGCGCGCTTCGAATTCCGCTGGGAAGATCAGTTCAACATCGGCCTCGATCCGGACAAGGCGCGTGAATTCCATGACGAGACCCTGCCGAAGGATTCGGCCAAGGTGGCGCATTTCTGTTCGATGTGCGGCCCGCATTTCTGCTCGATGAAAATCACGCAGGAAGTGCGCGACTACGCAGCCAAGCAGGGCATCACTGAAATTGCGGCGCTCAAGCAGGGGATGGAAACCAAGTCGATCGAGTTCGTGAAAAAGGGCTCGGAAATCTATCAGAAGCAGTGAGTGCAACCGAAGCTTCGACGATGATTGAAATCGAACTCAACGGCGCGCCGCATACCATCGACGGCGATGCCCACGTGCAGGCACTGGTGGAAGCACTGGCGCTGACGCAGCAAAGCCTGGCGGTGGCAGTCAACCGCCAGGTGGTGCCGCGTGCGCTGTGGGCGCAGCGCCTGCTGCAGGCGCATGACAGAGTGGAGGTGGTGCGGGCGATTGGTGGGGGTTGATTGTTCTTGCTGTGCTTCGGCCGACGGCGCGCAGTTTAATTAGGGTCAGAGTCGAATTAATGAAGATTCACCATTAATTCGACTCTGACCCTAATTAAACGAACCACGGAGCAGAGGCGCTGGCACACACGTCAACCGCAACCCACACGCATTACCAATCCTTGTTCCGCGAAGTCTGACCTCCAAATTGCGGCGCTCGATGCACGGCAGCCGTACCCGTCACCCTCCGTCCCCAATCAAACACAATTCCCAAACAAAGCCATGACCACCACACCCCCCGACACCCAACTCACCATCGCCGGCAAGACCTACCGCTCCCGCCTGCTGGTCGGCAGCGGCAAATACCGCGACCTGCAGCAGACGCGGGAAGCCACCGACGCCAGCGGCGCCGAGATCATTACCGTCGCCATCCGGCGTGTCAACATCGGGCAGGATCCGAATGCGCCCAGCCTGCTCGACGCCGTACCGCCTTCCGAATTCACGATCCTGCCCAATACGGCCGGCTGCTACAACGCGGCCGATGCGGTCTACACGCTGCAACTGGCGCGCGAACTGCTCAATGGCCACAAGCTGGTCAAGCTCGAAGTGCTGGGTGACGAGAAGACGCTCTTTCCGAACATGCCCGAAACCCTGAAAGCGGCCGAGACGCTCGTCAAGGATGGCTTCGACGTCATGGTCTACTGCAGCGACGACCCGATCCAGGCGCGGATGCTGGAAGAAATCGGCTGCGTTGCCGTCATGCCGCTGGCCTCGCTGATCGGCTCCGGAATGGGTATCCTCAATCCCTGGAACCTGTCGCTGATCATCGAGCAGGCCAAGGTACCGGTGCTGGTCGATGCTGGGGTCGGCACTGCGTCGGACGCGGCGATTGCGATGGAACTCGGTTGCGACGGCGTGCTGATGAACACTGCGATCGCCGGCGCTCGTGATCCGATCCTGATGGCGCGCGCCATGCGGCTGGCGGTGGAAGCGGGACGTGCCGCCTACCTGGCAGGCCGGATTCCGAAACGCTTTGCCGCCTCGCCATCCTCGCCGGTGACAGGCCGGCCGACGTGATTGCCGCAATGCCAGCCAAAACGGCAGGCAAACCTTGCGCCGAACCTGCGGGCGATCTGCCCACATTAGCGCGGCGCTGCGTGCTGGTCTTCGCCGGCGCCGACCCGAGCGGTGGCGCCGGTGTGTATGCCGATGTGCAGGCGATCGCCGCAGTCGGCGCGCATGCGCTGCCGGTCGTTACGGTGCTGACCGTGCAGGACAACAACCGCGCGCATGCAATCTACCCGGTGCCGGCGGCGCAGGTGCAGGCGCAGGCCGACGCGCTGATCGCGGCGATTCCGATTGCCGCGGTCAAGATCGGCATCGTCGGTTCGCGCGCCAATGCGGAATGCATCGCTGCGCTGCTGGTGCAATTGAAAGCGGCGCAGCCTGATTTGCCGGTGGTGCTCGATCCGGTGCTTGCCAGCGGACACGGCGATGCATTGACGCGGGAAGATGCGGTTGCGGTGATCGCACCGCTGCTGCGGCACGCCACCCTCGTCACGCCGAACCTGCCTGAGGCGGTCGCACTCTGCAGCGGCGCAACCGATCCTGCCGAGCAGGCGGCGGTACTCATTGCATACGGTGCGGCGCATGTCCTGATCAAGGGTGGCCATGGCGCGGGCGATACCCTCGTCAATCAATGGTTCCGCGCCGATGGCGCCTCGCATGCATGGCAATCGCCGCGATTGCACGGTGAATTCCATGGCAGCGGCTGCACGCTGGCGTCGGCGATTGCCGGCCGGCTGGCGCAGGGCGACACGATGCGCGCCGCGATCGAAGCAGGGCTGTCCTACTGTCACGAGGCGCTTGCGCATGCATTCACGATCGCGCCAGGGCAAGCCATTCCAAACCGCACATCCGTTTCGATCAAGGAGGCTGCATGAAAGGCCTGTATCTCGTCACGCCCGACTGGGATGACACAGAACGTCTTCTGGAAGTCACCGAGGCCGCGCTCGAAGGCGGCGTCACGTTGCTGCAGTACCGGCACAAGACAGCGACACCAGCGTTGCGGCTGGCGCAGGCGAACGCGCTGCTCGCCTTGTGCCGCCGCTTCGATTGCCCGTTCATCATCAACGACCATGTGGGGCTGTGCCTGGAGATCGGCGCCGATGGCGTGCATGTCGGCGGCACCGATGCGCCGGTCGCTGCAGTCCGGGCGCAGATCGGCCCGGACCTCCTGCTCGGCGCGTCCTGCTACGGCGATCTTGCCCTCGCCAGGACGGCCCATGCGGGCGGCGCAAGTTACGTGGCGTATGGCGGTTTCTACCCGTCGCGGGTAAAAAAATATCCGGTCACGACCGATACGGGAATCCTGGCAGAATCACGCGCCGCCGTGCCCCTGCCAACAGTGGTCATCGGCGGCATGACCGCGGAAAATGCCGCCCCGCTGGTGGCTGGCGGCGCGGACATGGTGGCGGCGATCAGCAGCGTGTACCTGGCCGACGATCCGAGGGCGGCTGCGGCCGCGTTTGCACGGTTGTTTCCGCACTGAAGAAATTCAGACCCAGCCCTGCCGCCACTGGCTGGCATCGCGCAGTTCACGCCATGCAATGCGTCGGCGCGCCTTGCCGAATACCGACTCGATCTCCACCCACTCGATCGGTGCATCCGGATCGTCGGGGGCGATCACCTTGGCGACGAGGAAATGCTTTTGCCGATCGCGGGGCTTCACCGCGGTCCATTTCGTCAGCAGCAGTTTTTTCGGGTGGACGTGCGTCACGCGCTGCGCTGTGGGTTTCGCCCTCGTCGATTCGGTCAACGCCGTGCCGCCATCACCAATACCGGGTCGGCGCGGTACTGATCCGGGAACATCCGCTTCAAGGCATCGACCTTCGGCAAATCATTGATCATGATGTAAGGACTGTCGGGATGCAGGGTCAGGTAATCCTGGTGATAGTCTTCGGCTGCATAGAAGGCGCGGTCCGGCTCGAGCTTCGTCACGATCGGCGCGCCAAAGGTTTTTGCCTTGTCGAGTTGCGCGATATAGGCCTTGGCGATGCGTATCTGCTCCGGGCTGCTCGGAAAAATCGCCGAGCGATATTGCGTGCCCGAGTCCGGCCCCTGGCGGTTCAATTCGGTCGGATCATGCGCCACTGAAAAATAGATCTGCAAGATACGGGCGTAACTGATCTGGCGCGGATCGAAGGTGATTTTCACGGCCTCGGCATGGCCGGTCGCGCCGCTGCCGACAGTTTCGTAGAGGGCAGTTGTCTTGTCGCCGCCGGCATATCCGGACACCGCGCTGGTGACGCCCTTGACATGCTCGAACACGCCCTGCACACCCCAGAAGCAACCGCCGGCAATCACCGCCACCTCGCTCGTGGCCGTGTTCGCTGGCGCGGCAGCGGCAAACGCCGGCACGACGCGGAAGTCATCCGTCCCGGCGCGTGCGACTGCCATGCCGGCAACGGCGGCGATGAGCAGCGTCGCAAGCATGCTGCCGGTACAGGCGCGGCGAAGCGCGCTGGTCTGGAACGCTGCGGCTAGCGCCGCAAGCGGTCTGGCTTTCAATGCAATTTTTCTGTTGCTCATGGTCGTGCTCCTGATTCATTCGGTCGTACTGATCAGTCGTCCGCAAGGGTGAGACCTTACAGGACTGGGTTATAAAGCCGTTTCTAGTTGCGTGTACCCCGGATACCGTGGAACCGGTTGACAACAGATGCCGCCTCCCTGTCTTGAGACAGAGCGCAGTCAGCAAATAGTCTGGAAATTTTCTTCACATTCCTTGGCGCATCGTGGCCATCATGGCCAAATAAAACCGTGATTTTACCGATTCATCAATGCGATGCACGTCGCGCCCCGAGAAAGGTGGAATGGCCATGTGGAGAAGACACTTTAGCCGATTCGGCGGTCTTTTTATTTTGCTTTTCAGTATCGGTTTTTGCGTCTACATCTGGGATTCCGTTCTCACGCGCGGCATTTACTGGCCGAAAGCCAGCTTTCTATTGCCGTTTTTCGGATTTCTAGGCCTGTCGATGATGTGTTATCCCGTCAAGCCTGACGCCAGCCCGGGGCAAAACAGCGGCGATGATGTCAAATGGAAGAATCTGCCGGTCGGGCAGAAGGCGATCATCCTGACCGGCGCGGCGCTCGGTGTGTTGCAGCTGACCTATTTCAAAGGCTACTGGTCGTTTTAAAGCGCCGGCGATCTCGCATACTCTTGTGCCCGCTTCAACCCCTCGATCAACACATCCATCGCCTGCGCCTTCGCCGCATCCCCGGGTACGCGCAGGATGTACGACGGGTGATACACCGCGACGATCCAACGGGCTTCATGCAGGAAGGGCGTGCCGAGCCGGTTCGTGATGGTCGCCTTCGGATTGCCCAGGATCGCTTTCAAGGCGGTGCCGCCAAGTGCCACGATCACTGCCGGCGCGACCGCTGCCAGTTCCTCTTCGAGCCAGTAGGCGCAGGCGGCAATCTCTTGCTGCGCGGGCGTCTTGTGCAGCCGCCGCTTGCCGCGCGGCTCCCACTTGAAATGCTTCACGGCGTTGGTCAGGTAGATCGATGCGCGGTCGAGTCCGGCCTGACGGAACGCATCGTCGAGGACCTGTCCGGCTGGTCCGATGAAGGGCATGCCGGCCAGGTCTTCCTGGTCGCCCGGCTGCTCACCGACCAGCATGATCCGGGCAGAACGCGCGCCGATCCCGGGCACCGCCTGCGTCGCATTGCGCCACAGATCGCAGCGGCGGCACTGGTCAAGCGTGGAGGGCTGGTCGCGTTTCGGTTGTGCGGCATCGGCGCTGATCGGGATCGTCACGCCGTGACGCGCGCCGACCGTCGTCGTCTGGCCATCGCGCCGCGCACCGGCGGCGGCGTCGGCGATCATGGCGGGAACGAGTGCCCCTTCGGGCATGTTTTTCCAGTAGCGGCTGGCGATATGGCCGTGCATGACGCTCACATTCAGGCGGGCCGGATTGAACGTACTGCGGTAATACGTCAGCCACATGGCTTCACCGGTGTCGGCGATGTCTTCCGGACCGTGCATGAGCGGCGGCCCTGCATGCAGTGTCGTGCCGTCCCACAGCATCGTTGCCTGGGGCGTGCCGATCATCCAGGTCGTTTGACCCATGCGACGTGAAAAATGTGCCGCGACCTGGTGCAGGACGTCATGCTCCGGCTCGAACCAGGCGACGAATTGCGGCGCGCCGCTGCCCGCTGCGCGCTCCCGAAAACGCAGGTAGGCGTGCATCTTGTGCGTCTCGCGCCGGATCGTCTTGACCATCGCATGCAGTCGCGCGCCATCCTCGTCGGCGGCCGACAGCACGTCATGCTGGCCGTTCTGCCAGCGCCAGACCAGCTTGTAGAGGAAGGCATAGCGGTCCGGTGCGCGAAAGCAGGCTGCTGACTCCAGCATGCGCAGCATCTCGCGCGGGATACGGGCCGGGGCATGGGGCGAGGTGGCTGGCGAGGATGCATCGATGCCGGCATTTGCCGGTGCGGTCTGACCCACATCCTCGGGCCCGTAATGCGCCCGCGGCTGCGCAACTGCACCGATCGCGCCGAACAGGTCGTCGCTTTCCACCGTCTCGCTCCATTGCACCGCGTGCGGCGGCACCTGCTGCGCCAGCAGGTGCCGTGCCGCATCGCGCCAATCGGCGAACGACTGCACGCGGATCGTCGGGATCACGGTGTGTCTCTCCATGCGCTGGTGTCTATGCCAGCGCCGGCAATTCCGCCCACATGTCCCGTTGCTGCGGTTTCTCCGCCATGGCGCGGCGCAGGTTGTCGGACGACGTGGTGTCGTTCGCCGGCCGATAGTCGGCAGTAATGATGAACGGCTGGATCTTCTTCATGCTGCAGCGCAGGCGCGTCAGGTCGGCATAGCGGATGCGGCGCAGGCGGCGCAGGTCGACCAGGCGCTTCGCGTTGCGCATGCCGATCCCCGGTACGCGCGAAATCATCGACAGATCAGCGGTGTTGAGATCCATCGGGAAGTGCTCCCGATGCGCCAGCGCCCACGCCAGTTTCGGATCGATGTCGAGCGCCAGATTACCGGCGGCCGGCAGCAGTTCCGGCACCTGGAACCCGTAGCTGCGCACCAGGAAGTCGGCTTGGTACAGGCGATGTTCGCGCATCATCGGCGGCGGCTGCAGCGGCACGCTTTTCGGGCTTTGTGGAATCGGGCTGAATGCCGAGTAGTAGACGCGCTTGAGCTTGTAGGCGCTGTAGAGCGTCTCGGCGGTCGTCAGGATGGTCTGGTCATCGGTGGCGTCGGCGCCCACGATCATCTGCGTGCTCTGTCCGGCCGGCGCGAACCTGGGCGCCTTCGGCTCGGCCGCCTTTTCATCGAGCTTCCTGCGGATGCCGCCCATGGCCAGCTTGATCACATGCAGGTTCTTTTCGGGAGCAAGTCGGTCGATGCTGTCTTGCGTCGGCAGTTCGATGTTCACGCTCAGGCGATCGGCGTAGCGCCCGGCCTCGGCAATGAGTTCAGGGTCGGCGTCGGGAATCGTCTTCAAATGAATGTAGCCGCGGAAGTGATGCACCTCCCGAAGCTGGCGCGCCACCTGCACCAACTGGTCCATCGTGTAGTCGGAAGACTGGATCACGCCGGAACTCAGGAACAGCCCGTCGATGTAATTGCGCAGGTAGAAATCGACCGTCAGCTTGACCACCTCATCAACATTGAAACGCGCCCGCGGGACGTTGCTGCTGCGGCGATTGACGCAGTACTGGCAGTCGTAGACACAGAAATTCGTCAGCAGGATCTTGAGCAGCGAGATGCAGCGGCCGTCCGGCGTGTAGCTGTGACAGATGCCGGTGCCGGTGGTCGCGCCGATGCCCGACTTGCCGAGGGAGGAGCGCTTCGGCGCCCCGCTGCTGGCGCAGGAGGCGTCGTACTTCGCGGCGTCGGCCAGGATTTCGAGCTTGTCGTTCAATTCCATCGCAAGGCTCCATGAGATTGGGTCGTCTTATACTGTTTATGCATACAGTATTTTACGCCGATTCGCCCCTTGCTGCTGCGCCCTGCGACATATAATGGGTCCATGCAAAATCTTCTTCACAATCTCAATCCCGAGCAGCTCGCTGCCGTCACATTGCCGCCCCAGGCAGCATTGATTCTTGCCGGTGCCGGCTCCGGCAAGACTCGCGTCCTCACCACCCGCATCGCCTGGCTGATCCAGACCGGGCAGGTGTCGCCGGCCGGTATTCTGGCGGTGACCTTTACCAACAAGGCGTCGAAGGAAATGATGACGCGGCTGTCGGCGATGTTGCCGATCAGTCCGCGCGGCATGTGGATCGGTACCTTCCACGGCCTGTGCAACCGGCTGCTGCGGGCGCATCACAAGGACGCGGCGCTGCCGCAGACCTTCCAGATCCTCGATTCCGGCGACCAGTTGTCGATGATCAAGCGCTTGCTGAAGGCGCAGAACGTCGATGACGAAAAGTACCCGGCGCGCAATCTCATGTACTTCATCAACGGCGCCAAGGACCAGGGACTGCGCGCCAAGGACGTCGAGTCGCATGACGACTACAGCCGCAAGATGGCCGAGCTGTACGATCTGTACGATACCCAGTGCCAGCGCGAGGGCGTGGTCGATTTCGCCGAGCTGCTGCTGCGCTGCTATGAACTGCTGTCGCGCAATCAACCACTGCGCGAGCATTACCAGAACCGGTTTCGCCATGTGCTGGTCGACGAATTCCAGGACACCAATACGCTGCAGTACAACTGGTTGAAGCTCATGGCCGGCACCAATGGCGCCGTATTTGCGGTCGGCGACGACGACCAGAGCATCTATGCCTTTCGCGGTGCGAATGTCGGCAACATGGCCTCCTTCGAGCGCGAATTCCGCGTCCAGAACCTGATCAAGCTGGAGCAGAACTACCGCTCGCACGGCCACATCCTCGACGCCGCCAACACGCTCATTGCCAACAACACCAAGCGCCTCGGCAAGAACCTGCGCACCGATGCCGGTCACGGCGAGCCGGTGCGCATCTGCGAATCCAGCAGCGACCTGATGGAAGCGCAGTGGATCATCGAAGAGTCGAAAAGCCTGATCGCCGAGGGCGCCGCCCGCAGCGAGATCGCGGTGCTGTACCGCTCGAACGCGCAGTCGCGGGTGATCGAGCACGCGTTGTTCTCGGCCGGGATTGCGTATCGGGTCTATGGCGGACAGCGCTTCTTCGAGCGCGCCGAGGTCAAGCATGCGATCGCCTATCTGCAGCTGATGGACAATCCGCACAATGACTCGGCATTCCTGCGGATCGTGAATTTCCCGACCCGGGGCATCGGTGCGCGCTCGATCGAGCAGCTGCAGGATGCCGCGCGCCACTATGCCATTTCACTCTATGCCGCAGTTCCCTATGTGACCGGCAAGGCGGGCACGTCGCTCGGCGGCTTCGTCAAGATGATCGAGCAAACGCGCTTCGAGACCCAGCCGTTGGCGCTGCCGGAGATGGTCAACGTGGTGCTCGATGCGAGCGGCTTGCTGGCCCATTACCGCACCGAGAAGGAAGGCGCGGACCGGATCGAAAACCTGGAGCAGATCGTCAGCGCAGCGACGCTCTTCGTGAATGAAGAAGGGTTCGGCCATGACGCACCGGCGTATCTGGGGCCGAAGCTGGATGCGCAGGCCGGTACCGCCGTGACCACCGGCGCCGGCGTCGAGATCCTCGATGCCGACGCGCCGATGGTGGCGCTCATGTCGCCGCTGTCGGCATTTTTGTCGCACGCCTCGCTGGAGGCCGGTGACAATCAGGCACATGCCGGCCAGGATGCGATGCAGCTGATGACGGTCCATTCGGCCAAGGGACTGGAGTTCGACGCGGTCTTCATCACCGGCCTGGAAGAGGGCCTGTTCCCGCATGAGAACAGCGCCAAGGAAGAGGGCGGCGTCGAGGAAGAGCGCCGCCTGATGTACGTGGCCATCACCCGGGCGCGGCGCCGGCTCTACATGAGCTTTTCGCAAACCCGCATGCTGCACGGCCAGACGCGCTACAACCTGAAATCGCGCTTCTTCGATGAACTGCCGGAAGACGCCCTCAAGTGGCTGTCGCCCCGCATCCAGCAGCACAATTGGTTCGCCCATCCAAAGGCAGCGTGGGACGAAATGCCGGGCGCGCCCTCGGCGAACAACGCCATCGCCCAGAAACTGAAGCCGGCCGGTCACGGCTGGCGCATCGGTGAATCCGTCACACACGGCAAGTTCGGCGAAGGCGTGATTGTCGATATCGAAGGCGGCACGGGCGCGGCGCGGGCCCACATCAACTTCGGCCGGCATGGCATGAAGCTGCTGGACCTGTCGATTGCAAAACTGGAGAAAGTTGCGCCGCGCTTGAACGGCTGAATGCTCTAGGGCTTCGAGCCGCCGTCGTGCAACACGCCCGGCCAGTGCGCCTTGCGGGCCGAAACGGATTCGACGGTGTGTGCCGCTGCCTCATGAACTTAGTTAGCGTCCTTGCCGTCCTCTGAACGCGGCTCGACAGCATTGCTTGCACTACCGTCGGCGGCAGGCGTTTCCTGATCCGCCTGCATGGGCATCGGTCCCGCGTCCGCTTCATCCGGCGCGCCGAAGATCGTCACATACGACGGATAGAACGAGCAGTACAGGATCGCCGTCAGGATCAGCGACAGCGGCAGCAGCACCATCAGCGACAACAGGGAACTGCCGAACAGTAGCTTGACGATGGTGCTGAGAATGGACGGCAGGATCACGCCCATCAGCATCCATGCCAGCGCGTAGACGATGAAGGCCTTGGCGCAACGGGCAACGGCGAAGAAGCTGTAGAACAGCGCCTTGCCGACCGCCATCTCCTTCCACGCCACCAGCGGCGCGGCAAACCAGAAGCACATGCCGGCAGGCAGATAGACCAGCCCAGCCACCAGCATGCCGCGTGCCCAGTCGCCGCGCATCATCACTGCCGGCGCCGCGCCGCCGGGCGTGGTCATCATGCGCATGAAATCGCCATTGTCGGCCAGCGTCGAGGCATAGACCGAGACCATCACCGCCAGCAGATACAGCACACCCAGTAGCAGCAACCGGCGGCGCGCAGGCGAGCGAAATCCGGTCAGCAGCAGATTCGGGTAGACGCGCTTGTCCCGCCCGACCTGCACGCAAGCTTGCATGAAGGCGATCGAAAAGACTGGCACCAGCATCAGTGGCAGGACTTGCCCGGCCAGCGGGATGAAGCCGATCGCCAGCATCAGGAACAGGTAACTCAGGAACAACGTCGACAGCTCCGCCGGCTGCCGGCGGAACAGCGAGAAGCCGCCCTTGAACCAGGCCCAGCCGGTCGAAGCAGGAATATTTTTCATGGGGTCAGGTCAGGTAGCGAGCGCCGGCGCGGCGTGCAGCAGGCGCTGCCGCAGGATGCGCTCGAAATGGGTCGGATCATGTGGCGTGAGCATCTCGGCATCGCGCGGCTGGTGGAAGTCGTACAGGCGCGAGAGCCAGAAGCGCAGTGCCGCGGCGCGCAGCATCGGCTGCCATGCCGCGTGCTCTGCGGGCGTAAAAAGCCGCACCGCGCCGTAGGCGTCGACCAGCGCCCGAACCCGCGCAGTATCGAGCGCGCCGGTCTGCAGGTCGATGCACCAGTCGTTGATCGTCACCGCGACATCGAACAGCCAGGTGTCGCAGCCGGCGAAATAAAAGTCGAAAAATCCGGTCAGCTTCGCGCCGTCGAACATCACGTTATTGCGAAACAGGTCAGCGTGGATCGGACCCTGTGGCAGTGCACGGACATGATCTGTAGCGGCTTGTGCCGACTGGAACGCCAGCTCCGCCTGCAGCAGCGTGGCGCGTTCCGCCGACAGGTGCGGCAATACCAGCGGCGTGGTGGCCCGCCACCAGTCGAGGCCGCGCAGGTTCGGCTGCCGGATCGGAAAATCCTGTGCCGCCAGATGCATCTTTGCCAGCATCGTGCCGACGGCGGCGCAATGCACCGGCTGCGGCGCCATCTGAGACTTACCCGCCAACTTGGTGACGATGCATGCTGGCTTGCCATGCAGCGTATGGATGATCTCGCCCGTCGCGTTGGCGATCGGCGCCGGCACCGACACGCCCCGTTCGGCAAGATGGCGCATCAGGTGCAGGTAGAACGGCAATTGCGCAAAGCTGAGATTTTCGAAGATCGTCAGGACGTATTCACCCGTCTCGGTTGTCAGGAAAAAATTGCTGTTCTCGATGCCCGACGCGATGCCGTCGATCCTCATCACGCGACCGAGAGGAAACTGTTCGATCCAGTGCTGCAGATCGTCGATTGAAACCGGTGTGAATACAGCCATGACGGGATGATCGGTTTAAAGGAAATCGGATGCAGGAAAAGGCGGCAGGGTTGCAAGGCGAACCAGCGCATCGATGCGGATCATGGCCGCCGCAGCCGCCGGGTCGACTTGCGCGCAAGCCGGCAGTGCAGCCGTTAATGGCACATGCGCGCCCTGGTGTTTCCGCACGATTGCCGCACTATGAACGCAGCATAGACTCAGCGCTTGGCAGGAGGCGCAGGTTCCAGCGTCTGCGGCGTCTCTTCCGGCGGCACCGGTTTCTTGCGGCCCGGTCCGAATTCACCGAGCTTGAATTGCGCGCCCCGGTTGCCGACACTCTGCGCATCGCCCGGCTGGGCATTGCCGACCTGCTTGTTCGGCTTGACGACATAGGTGGTGACGGGCGTGCGCACCTCGGTTTCGGTCACCGCGCCGGAGTTGTCGCGTCGGTCGGTGGTGCCGGGCCGCTGGTCGCTCGCGCCCTTGGCGGCCGGCGGCTTTGGTTTCGTGAGGGTGGGTTGCGGGCCTTCCTCCAGTTTCTGCAGCTGGGGCGGCTTGTCGCTTGGCGCCACTGGCGCATTCTGTGCCTGTGCGGCGACAGTAAAGCCGACGAGCAACGGCAACGCGGCCAGGAGGGACAGGGCGCAATTCCTGACAGTCAATCTGCGCAAAGTGGAAGAAGTCATGATGATGGCTATGCCTTGCGGTAATGGGGATGCGCAGATCACGGCGCGAGGGCGTTCATTGTAACAAAACGGGGGCCGTCAACGAACGCGCGCACCTGCTGCTGCAGCCGGAACGGCTGCAGAGCGGCGATCAAACTCTGCGATAATCCTCCGGCCGCGGCCCTGGCCTGCGCCCGGTTCACTGTCCCGCCGCAATGCCGCAATCGACAACCCGATTTTTTCCGGAAACGCCATGAACAAAACCCTTCTGCTGGTCGACGGTTCGAGCTACTTGTATCGCGCGTTCCACGCCATGCCGGACCTGCGCAACGCGGCCGGTGCGCCCACCGGCGCCATCTACGGCATGATCAACATGCTGCGCCGGCTGCGGATCGACTATCCGGCTGCCTGCATCGCCTGCGTGTTCGATGCCAAGGGCAAGACCTTCCGCGATGATCTCTATCCCGAATACAAGGCGCAGCGGGCGTCGATGCCGGAGGATCTCGCCAAGCAGATCGAGCCGATCCATGAAGCGGTGCGGGCGATGGGCTGGCCGATCCTGATGATCGACGGCGTCGAGGCCGACGACGTGATTGGCACGCTGGCGGTGCAGGCGGTCGAGCACGGCATGGAAACCGTCATTTCCACCGGTGACAAGGACCTGGCGCAACTGGTCAATGACCACGTCACGCTGATCAACACGATGAGTAACGAGAAGCTCGATCACGCCGGCGTGGTCGCCAAGTTCGGGGTGCCGCCGGATCGCATCGTCGATTACCTGACGCTGGTCGGCGATGCGGTCGACAACGTGCCCGGCGTCGCCAAGGTCGGGCCCAAGACTGCCGTCAAATGGCTTGCGCAATACGGCACACTTGCCGGCGTGATCGAGAATGCTGCCAGCATCGGCGGTGCGGTCGGCGAGAACCTGCGTAACGCACTCGACTGGCTGCCGCAGGCGCGCGTGCTCATCACCATCAAGACCGATTGCGATCTGTCGCAGCACATGAAATCAATTCCCGAGTCGCTCTCGCAACTGCCGGAAGACCGCGATGCGATGCTTGCCTTCTTCGCAAAGAACGGTTTCAAGTCGTGGCTGAGGGAACTCAATGCGGAAGCAATTGCAGCCGCTGGTACGGACGGCAAACCCGCGATGGACTCGCCGTCCGGCCAGGGCGGCCTGTTCGACGCCGACCCGCCGGCGGCCATCGAAACCCGCTATGAAACAATCCTGACCGAAGACCAGCTCGAAGCCTGGCTGGCAAAGATCGACATGGCAGCGCTGACCTCGGTCGATACCGAAACCACGTCCCTCAATCCGCTGCAGGCGCAGATGGTCGGCATCTCGCTGTGCTGCGAGCCGGGCATTGCCGCCTACATCCCGCTGGCGCACTGCTACCAGGATGCGCCGCCGCAATTGAACCGCGAGCATGTTCTGGAAAAAATGCGTTCCTGGCTCGAGGATCCGCGCAAGCCGAAGGTGGGCCAGCATCTGAAGTACGACAGCCATATCTTCGCCAACCACGGGGTGACCCTGCGCGGCATCGTCCACGACACTCTGCTCGAATCCTACGTCTTCGAGTCCCACAAGAGCCATGATATGGACAGCCTCGCGCTGCGCCACCTTGACCGCAAGACGATCAGCTTCGCCGATGTGTGCGGCAAGGGTGCCGCACAAATCTGCTTCGATCAGGTCGAGCTGGGACGGGCCACCGAATATGCTGCAGAAGACGCCGATGTGACCTTGCAGCTGCACCGCGTCATGTGGCCGCACATCGAGAGTGACCCGAAGCTGACGTTCGTCTATGAAAAGATCGAACTGCCGACCGCCGTCGTGCTGCAGAAAATCGAGCGCAATGGCGTGCTGGTCGATGCCGACCTGCTCGGCGTGCAGTCGGGCGAACTCGGCCGCCGCATGCTCGAAATCGAGCGCGAGGCCTACGAGCTGGCGGGCCAGCCGTTCAACCTGAATTCGCCGAAGCAGATCGGCGAGATCTTCTTCGACAAGCTCCAACTGCCGGTCGTGAAAAAAACCCCGTCCGGCACGCCGTCCACCGATGAAGAAGTGCTGCAGAAACTGGCCGAGGATTATCCGCTGCCGAAAGTGTTGCTGGAATATCGCGGCCTGTCGAAACTGAAGTCGACCTACACCGACAAGCTGCCGCGCATGATCGATCCCGCGACCGGCCGCGTGCACACCAATTATGCGCAAGCGGTGGCGATCACCGGACGCCTCGCATCGAACGAGCCGAACCTGCAGAACATTCCGATCCGCAGCTTCGAGGGCCGACGGATCCGCGAGGCATTCGTCGCCGGTCCCGGCAACGTGATCGTCTCGGCCGACTATTCGCAGATCGAACTGCGCATCATGGCGCACCTGTCGGAGGATGAAGCGATGCTCAAGGCGTTTTCGGAAGGCGAAGACATCCATCGCGCGACTGCCGCTGAAATCTTCGGCATCCCGCCGGCAGAAGTCGCCAGCGAACAGCGCCGCTATGCCAAGGTCATCAATTTCGGCCTCATCTACGGCATGAGCGCCTTCGGCCTGGCCAACACGCTGGCAGTCGAGCGCAGCGCCGCGCAGAGCTATATCGACAAGTATTTCCTGCGTTTTTCAGGCGTGAAGGCGTTCATGGACCGAACCCGCCTGCAGGCGCGTGCGCACGGCTATGTGGAAACCGTGTTCGGCCGCCGCCTCTGGCTGCCCGAAATCAATTCTCCCAACGGCCCGCGCCGCCAGGGCGCCGAGCGCGCGGCGATCAACGCGCCGATGCAGGGCACTGCTGCCGACCTGATCAAGCTGTCGATGGTCGCGGTGCAGGACTGGCTCGAAGCGGAGAAGCTGCAGTCGCTGATGGTAATGCAGGTGCACGACGAACTGGTGCTGGAAGTGCCCGAAGCCGAACTGGCGCTGGTGCGCGTGAAGCTGCCGGAACTGATGGCGGGCGTGGCGACGCTGAAGGTGCCGCTGACGGCGGAGGTTGGCGTGGGATCGAATTGGGACAAGGCGCACTGACGTTAGCCGGTGTCCGCCGCGCCTGGATCACACAGGCAACCGGCGTGCAGAAATCTTGGGTATTATCCGCAGAGCATTTATTTTTCATGGGCAAAAAAGTAGCCTCGCCCGCAATGCTTTCGATAATAATTCCAGGAGACAGGCATGCGCGACAACGACGGTTTCAAGCAGGATTTCACCAGCCTGGTAGGCACATCCCCCTTTGCAAACGGCACCGACCGGCGCGGCTTCCTGAAGACAGCGATCGGCACCGGGTTTGCGGCCGC
>JACMOV010000174.1 GCA_014377845.1 Herminiimonas sp. | reverse complement strand
TCGACAAGCCGGTCGAGGCATGGCTGGTCGAGCGCTCGCCGGCCTGGCTGACGGAACTGACGACCCGTTTTTGAAGGACAGATCATGACCAACCTCGCACCCGACCGCGCCGATCTGATTCTTGCCGCGCAGACCGGTGACGCGGCCTCGATCGACCGCCTCCTGGTGGTCTGCCGGGCCGATGCACGGCGCTATGCGCGCCGGCACTGCCACGCGAGCGACGTCGACGATGCCGTGCAGGAGACGCTGCTGACCATTTCGCGCAAGGTCAAGGGGCTGAAAGCCGCCGCGGCGCGTCGCAGCCAGCCAGGATCGCTGCGCAGCCGAGTGCAAGGCCAGTGAGCGCCAGACGCGCATTCGGTCCGAAAAATCTTCACGCAGATGGCCCACTTGACTGTGCGGCTTCACTAAAGTCAGGCATGTTGTGCTCCGATTCAGTTGGCTGGATTTTCATGTCGCGGTGACCTTCTGCGAGCGAGCCTCGCGCCGGTTCCAGCCGAGTAGGGTGGCGATCAGCATCAGCACGACGACGATGGTCGAGAGATTTAATCGGTGATCATGGCTCGGCCGTCGGTGTGCTGTCGCACATTGGGTTTGGCGCGTCTACATGCCGGTGGGTATGTGAAGCGAATGTATCTGGAGCAGCATTCGTTGGCGCAGACTGATTCGTCATCGGACAGCCTTGCGTGCGTTGCGTGCGCCAGCGAACAGACGTCATGCACGGATGGGTAGATGTTGATTGGCAAGACACCCTGACGGCGGTCGCGGAAGGCAAAGCGCCTGACCCGCAATGATGCATTCCGCCGATGAACTCCAATCGGCAATCTGAAAGGAAACGATCCATGCTGCGCAACTTGAAAGACCTCGAAAATTATTCGATCAACGCCACCGACGGCGAGATCGGCCACGTGAAGGACTTCTTCTTCGACGACGACGCCTGGGTCATCCGTTACCTGGTGGTCGATGCCGGCTCCTGGTTCTCGAGTCGAAAGGTATTGATCTCACCGATCTCCATCAACCCTTCGAACCAGGCTGACAGAACGCTGCCGATCTCGCTCACGAAGGAGCAGGTGAAGAACAGCCCGAGCATCGACACCGACCTGCCCGTGTCGCGGCAGTACGAAGAGCAGACCCTGGGCTACTACGGCTACGCCAACTACTGGGGTGGTGCCGGCATGTGGGGTGCCGGCATGTACCCCTTCGCGATGGTGCCTGGGTACGGCGGATACGCCGGATTCGGCGGCGACCCGGTCGATGACGAGCAGGAGATGGAAGCTCACCTGCGCGCGGAACGGGCCCGCCATCGCAACGACGACCCGCACCTGCGCAGTTCAAACGAGGTCATCGGTTATCACCTCCACGCGACCGACGGCGAGATCGGGCACGTGGCGGGCTATCTCGTCGACGAGCAGACCTGGGCCATCCGCTACCTCATCGTCGATACCAGCAACTGGTGGATGGGGCACAAGGTGCTGGTCGCGCCGGAGTGGATCACCGGCGTGCACTGGTCCGACAGGACCGTCTCCATCGACCTGAGCCGCGAAGCGGTGAAGGCTGCGCCACCTTACGAAACCGACACGGCATGGAGCCGGCAATCGGACACGGCGCTGTACGGGCATTACGGGCGTGCGGGCTACTGGTGACCCTTGCCACGCTTGGCTGCGGCACCTGAACGCCAACCGGTAAGATACCGAATCGTGAAGACCAACCAATCGCTCTCTGCAATCGGACCGCTGCGCCACCATTGCGCATGACCGCGATCGACGTCACCTTCATCGTACTCGGCCTGACGCTGGTGACTGCGCTACTTGCACCGCGCCTGCCGATCCCTGCGCCGGTCGTCTTCGCCGCCGTCGGCATCGGCGCCGGCATGGCCTGGCACCTGGTGCCCGCCCTGCCGGTGATACACATGCCGCCGGACCTGGTGCTGTTCATCTTTCTGCCGCCGCTCTTGACGACGGCTGCTTATGCGTTGCCGCTGCAGGCGTTCCGGCGCAATTTGCTGCCCATCGGATTGCTCGCGATCGGCCTGGTGCTGGCCACGACCGGGATCGCCGCGGTGATCGGCCACGCGATCGCGGGGCTGGGTTGGGCTGCCGCTTTCGTGCTCGGCGCCATCCTCGCCCCGCCGGATCCGGTCGCCGCCACCGCCGTCGCCGGCAAGACAGGTCTCTCGCATCGCCTCGTGGTGATCCTCGAGGGCGAAGGCCTGGTCAACGATGCCGTCGCGATCGTCGCCTATGGCGTCGCCCTGACGGCCCTGACGACCGGGCAGTTCGACCCCACCGACGCCTTGCTGGCCGTGCTCCGGGAGGCGCCGATCGGCGTTGCCGTCGGCCTCGCCGCAGGCTGGGCTGCCGGGCAGTTGCGCCGCCACGTCGAGAACGTACCGCTGGAAATCGGCATTTCGCTCGCCACGCCCTACCTGGCGTACCACTTCGCCGAACGCCTGGGCGGCTCGGCGGTGCTGGCTGTGGTCACGCTCGGCTTGATGCTGCGTTCGTCGTCGGCGCGGGTGTCCTCACCTGTGGCGCGGCTGGCCTCGCGCACCGTCTGGAGCTTCCTTCGATTCGTCAGCACGGCCCTCGTCTTCCTGCTGCTCGGCCTTTTGATTGG
>JACMOV010000028.1 GCA_014377845.1 Herminiimonas sp. | reverse complement strand
GGATGTTGAGCAAGCCATCCTGCATGAACACGTTGTCGAGGCTGTCGGTGTAGTACTCGCGTTCATTATTGCCAAAGCCGCACAGGCCACGGTCGCAGCCGTCGCCCAGCTCGTAATTCCACCGGGTGCTGTCGATCTTGATCTTGGTCGCCGCGCTGTCGAATTCATCACCCCACACTTGCGTATACGTGGTGCCGGTTGGTGCTGGGGCACCGCCGATCGGGGCCGGGTTGTCCTGGCCGCCGGCGCCGAAGACGCGCATCTCGAGTATTGAAATACCGTATTGCGCGCCGTCTCCGGCAGACCACCCGCGCTCCGTCGAATTCATGCGCAGAAAACGATACGGCTTGGTCAGATTCAGGTTGATGACGTTCTTGTATTCAGCGGCTGCTGGTGCGGCCGTCTTGCCATCGATCACGCTGGCATTGGTTTGTTGGGTTCCCACCTGTAGCCAGGTCACGTTGTCGTTGGATGCCTCCAGCGTGTACTTGCTCGACCAGGCGCGCTCCCAGTCGATCTCGACACGATCAATGCGTGCAGCAGCGCCCAGATCGATCATCAGCCATGCGCGACCGGTCACGCCGCTGGCCCAGCGCGTCACGCCATTGCCGTCGATGACGTTTGCCGGATCGGTGGAGCGATCCTGCGTGGTTGAGGCGTAGACCCTCTTCAGGTTCGAAATCTTGATGGTGGCGCCGGTGGGTAACGCCGTCGGGCCGGTCGGCGGAGGCGCGACTGGAGTGACTGGGATGACTGGAGTAACGGGAGTGACTGGAGTGACTGGGATGACTGGAGTAACGGGAGTGACTGGAGTGACTGGAGTGACTGGAGTAATGGCCGAAGGGGCCGTTGTGACCGGGACGACTGCTGGCGCCGAGGTGGCGGGTGCAGTTGATGCAGGGGCTGAAGCGAGCTTGCCAATACCATCGCCACCGCAGCTGCAAAATGAAACGACCGAGGCAATCACCAAAAGTATTTTTGCTGCACGATTTCGATGTTCCATTACGCTCTCCAACGTTGCAATCACTCATGAAAGAATGATCCGGAGGGCGATTGTATAGCTACTGTTGGTATTTATTTCTTCAATCTCGATTGACATGCGCTAGTGCAACCATATGGATTTTCCGCAATGTTTACTCACATAAATTTTTGTTTGAAAATTGGTCCGAGGAACAGATACCTTGGTGCAATATTACGCGGCTGCAGATTGCTGAAGGCAACGCCATGCCACGCTCTTTCGCCGCTCTTCCATCGGTCTTTCGCGGCGCTCGCGGCCCCGCAATCGTCCCCGGCGCCAATCCTCTTCAGGTATCCTTGCACCCATCGAATCTCCCTAAGTACTCACCCTGGATCTCCATGGCAAATTACGTCTACACAATGAACAAGGTCGGCAAGATCGTGCCGCCGAAACGTCAGATCCTGAAGGACATTTCCCTCTCGTTTTTCCCGGGCGCCAAGATCGGCGTGCTGGGCCTGAACGGCTCCGGCAAGTCGACGCTGCTGAAGATCATGGCCGGCATCGACAAGGACATCATCGGCGACGCCGTGCCGATGCCGGGACTGAACATCGGCTACCTGCCGCAGGAACCGCAGCTCGATCCGGAACAGACGGTGCGCCAGGTGGTCGAGGGCGGCCTGGGCGAAGTGTTCGAGGCCAAGGCCAAGCTCGATGCCGTCTACGCCGCCTATGCCGAGCCGGATGCGGACTTCGATGCGCTGGCCGCCGAGCAAGGCAGGCTCGAAGCGATCATCTCGACGGCCGCCGGCGACAACCCGGAGCAGCAGCTGGAGATGGCGGCCGACGCGCTGCGACTGCCGCCCTGGGATGCGAAGATCGGCGTGCTGTCCGGCGGCGAGAAGCGGCGCGTGGCGCTGTGCCGCCTGCTGCTGTCGAAGCCCGACATGCTGCTGCTGGACGAGCCGACCAACCACCTGGACGCGGAATCGGTCGACTGGCTGGAGCAGTTCCTGCAGCGCTTTCCAGGCACCGTGGTCGGCATCACGCATGACCGCTACTTTCTCGACAATGCGGCGCAATGGATCCTGGAACTGGATCGCGGCCACGGCATTCCGTGGAAAGGCAATTACAGTTCCTGGCTGGAGCAGAAGGGCAATCGCCTGAAGCAGGAAGAAGCCACCGAATCGTCGCGCCAGAAAACCATCCAGAAGGAACTGGAGTGGGTGCGCCAGAATCCGAAAGGCCGGCAGGCAAAGAGCAAGGCGCGTCTGGCCCGTTTCAACGAACTGTCCGAGCACGAATACCAGAAGCGCAACGAGACCCAGGAGATCTTCATTCCGGTAGCCGAACGGCTGGGCAATGACGTCATCGAATTCAAGAACGTCTCCAAGGCCTTCGGCGACCGGTTGCTGATCGACGACCTCAGTTTCCGGATTCCGGCCGGCGCCATCGTCGGCATCATCGGCCCCAACGGCGCCGGCAAGTCGACCCTGTTCAAGCTGATCACCGGCGTCGAGCAGCCCGACAGCGGCGAAGTGGTGATCGGCGCCACCGCCCGCGTCTCGATCGTCGACCAGTCGCGCGATGCACTCAACGATGGCAAGACCGTGTTCGACGACGTCACCGGCGGCGCTGATATCCTGACCGTCGGCCGTTTCGAGATGCCGTCACGCGCCTATCTCGGGCGCTTCAACTTCAAGGGTGGCGACCAGCAGAAAATGGTCGGCAACCTGTCTGGCGGCGAGCGCGGCCGCCTGCATCTGGCCAAGACCCTGCTCCAGGGCGGCAATGTCCTGCTGCTCGACGAGCCGTCCAACGATCTCGACGTCGAGACCCTGCGCGCGCTGGAAGACGCGTTGCTCGAATTTGCCGGCAGCGTGCTCGTGATCTCGCATGACCGCTGGTTCCTGGACCGGATCGCCACGCACATCCTGGCGTTCGAAGGCAATTCGCACGTTAGCTTTTTCGATGGCAATTACCAGGAGTATGAAGCCGACAAGCGGAAGCGCCTGGGCGAAGAGGGCGCCAAACCGAAGCGTATCCGCTACAAGCCGCTGGCAGTTTGAGCAGCGACCGGCTCAACATTGTTCAGGCCGCAGGCAAAATCGATACTTGCCTTGAGGAATTTAATAGACTTGCTCCATGGTACCGATGTCGGGCGAACTGCCCGAATCGGGCTGTAATGATGCCAAAAAACGAGGTCGGTTCCGCTTGCCCGCAATGGCGCGTCGCCGGCCTTACTTCTCTCATCACGGAGCACGGACATGAACCAGGCAAAGCAGGCGTTATCAGAACCATGGGCACCCTCGGGATCGATCACATCGCGGTTCGACAATGCGACTGCCACGATCATCAGAAAAGGCATCACGTTGCAGCAGATTCACGGCACCAAGGCCGCCGTCGATTTTTTGCACGACAAGAAAATCGATTCGGAGGTGATCAAGCGGGTCTTGGGCAAGCGGCCCGACGACTACCGCCATGACGATCTCGACGCGACGCGCAACGAACGCCCCGCCGCTGGTCCGGACGCCGCCTGAGAACCGGTGGAACCGATACGCGCTGCCACTGCTTTTCGGGCTGCTCGGGCTGGTGTTCGCTGCCTGGGCGTCGCGTATCCCGGCAATTCGCGACGCGCTGCATCTGACGCCTGGCCGGCTTGGCGTTGCGCTGTTGTGCGCTGGCGTTGGCGGCCTGGCTTCCTTCCCGCTGGCGGCATGGATGGTGGCGCGCTACGGACAGGCGCGGGCCGCGCTGTGCGGCGGGTCGGCGCTGCTGCTGGCATTGTGCTGCATCGGGTTTGCCGGCAACCTGGCAGCATTGATGGCCGCACTCGGTTTGCTTGGTGCGGCGGCCAGTTGCTTCGACGTGGCCATCAACGCGATCGGCGCCGCCGCTGAAAAAAAAGCCGGCCGTTCGATCATGTCGATGCTGCATGCCTGGTTCTGCGTCGGCACGGTGACCGGCGCGCTGACCGGCAGCCTGGTCGCCAGTCTCGGCATCGCGCCGGATCATCACTTCCTGATACTTGCTGCCGTCATGGCACTCCCGCTCTGGCTGGCGTGCCGTTCGCTGGAAGCAAGCATTGCGTTCGAAAGCGGTACGGTCACGGCGCCCGGGCCGGTCAGCCCGGAAGCCGCCACCTCGCATTTTCGTCTGCCGCCGCGGCACCTGATGGTGCTGGGCCTTTTGGGCTTTTGCGGCGCAATCGCCGAGGGCGGCGTGGCCGACTGGAGCGGCGTGTTCATGCGCGACGAAATGGGCGCCACCGCCGGGCTCGCGCCGCTCGGTTATGCCGGGTTCTCTGGCGCGATGCTGGTGGCACGGGTGTTTGCCGATCGCCTCAAGGACCGCTTCGGCGCGCGCCGGGTGGTGGCCGGTGGCGGCATGCTTGCGGTTTTCGGCATCGTATTGGCAGTCATCGGCGTGGATGTTCCGGTGACGATTACCGGCTTCGCGCTGACCGGCGCTGGCCTCGCCGGCGTGTTTCCATTCGTCTTCAGCGCGGCCGGGCGGGAAGGGCCGACCGCGCTGGCCGGCGTTGCCACCATCAGCTATTGCGGTGCGCTGGCGGGGCCGCCGGTGATCGGATTCATTGCCCAGTTCGCGGGCCTGCAGGCGGCGCTCGGCTGCCTCGGTGGGCTCTGCGCGGCGATGGCGTTGATCGCCGCCCGGGCAAGAAGCCTGTCCTGAGGCGCTGTGGGTCGCGCTAGCCACTGCAATCGGCAGGACGCCAGCGACGCCTCGCTACCGCTTCTGCGCGGCGTCCCTTGCCGGTGAGTCGAAATAATACGTGGTGCGCTTGCGCGGACTCAGATAGTCGTACACCTCGCGCGGCAGCTGCGCCGGCTTCAGGCTGGCGGCGACCGTGATCTCGGGTTCGTTCATCAGGTCGATGATGATGGCTTCTGCCTTCGGCACGGCCGGGTCGTAGATCAGCACGCTCGGCCGCAGCGGCTTTGCCGAATTGACCGACACCACCATGCCCAGCGTCTCGTCCGACAGCCGCACGATCGTGCCAGGCGGATAGACGCCCATGCAGCGAATGAACATGTTCAGCGGTCCGGCATCGAAATGCTGGCGCTGCTGCGCAAACATCTGCGACAGTGCTTCATAAGGGCTGACCGATTCGAGCAGGCTGGGCTGATTGCACAGGTTGTCATAAGTGTTGACGATGGCGGCGATGCGCGCCAGCGGCGCGATCTGGTCTGCCTTCAACTGGTGCGGATAGCCGCTGCCGTCGACATGCTCGTGATGCTGGCTGACGATGTCGCTGGCGGCACGTGAGAGCCCCAGTTTGAGCGCCATGGCGCTACCGTACTGCGGATGCTGCTGCATCAGATTGCGCTCGGCGCGGGTGTGCGGCTCGGTCTTCAGGCGCACCCGGTCCGGTATGTCGAGCTTGCCGATGTCGTGGAACAGGCAGCCGATGCCAAGCTGCTTGATGTCGGCGGCCGGCAGTCCGAGTTCGCGCGCCAGCATCAGCGCCAGCACCGTCACGTTCAGCGAGTGGTAATACAGCTCCTCGCCGGCCACCTTGTCGTTCATGAGATGGATCGCGATGTCCTTGTCGGTCAGGATCGAGTCGAGCATCTGCTGCACCAGCCGGTCGGCGCCCTCGCGCGCTGCAGCCGGACGGGCGAACAGATTGCTGTTGATCTCTTTCAGGGCGGTGGCCGCCTTGAGGAACTGCGTCTCACATTGCGACACCGCCTGGCGCTGGCTGTCGATGCGCGCGATGCGCTCGCGCTTGGCAAGCATGACCGCCGTGTCTTCCTGCCGCGTCGGCGGCAGGGCAGGCGCCGGTTCGGCTGCGACAGTTGGCGCAGGCAGCGGCGGCACGTCGCTGCGCGCGGGATCGATGCGGATCCGCGGCAAGCCCAGGGCGCGCACTTCGGCCAGTTGCTCGGGAGTCTTGATCTTGAAGCTGTTGCGCGAAAAATTATGTTCGAGCCAGTTCAGGTCGAGCATGACGAACACGCCGATGCGCAACTGCGCCGGTGTGACGTAGATCGGGTCGGGAGGTGTGCTCATGTCGCAATGCAATCGAACATCGGTCCGGGCAGACGCTTCAGGTTGCTGCGGTTACAGGTTCAGCAGGCCGGTTGCGGCGGCGACCATCAACGCCACCGTGGCTGCCATCGAAATCGCGAAGCCGGGACCGCGCTTGTTCGGTGCAATGTAATAGCCGATCGCATAGGCGATGCGTCCCATGATCCAGGCCGCGCCGCATGCGGCAGCGATGCGGTCGCCGCGGAAGATCGCCGCCAGCCACAGCGCCGGCAGGAACAGCACCATCTGTTCGACCGTATTGGCATGCACCCGCAGGATACTCAGAAACGCAGGCGGACCTTCCATCGCCGGCGCCTTGATCTTGTAGGTGCCGCGCGCCCGGCCGACATTGAAGACGATCCAGAAATACATCACCAGCGCTGCCAGCGTGGTCCAGCCGGTCCAGAAGTAGGTGGTTGCGGGATTCATCGGCAAATTCCAGCGTCAGCATGGACAATGACCTGGCCTTGACGCTCGTGACGGTGGTGAAAGTAGTGACGCTTGATGCGGCTTTCGTGCATGTCGGTTTCCTCGGGTCGCGCAGCAGGTGGTGCGGGCTTGCAGGTCAGCCTGCATCATACTGCAAGCCTGTGGCCTCCGAGACAGTACCGGAAGCACGCGTTATCATCCGGACGGAGCCGTGGCGATACGTTAATCCTGCACGGCATGGCAATCGAAGGATGCGCGCATGTTGAAACTATCCGCAGCACAGATCGAACAGTTCCATCGGGAAGGCTTCGTGGTGGTGCCCTCGGTCGTGTCGGCGGCGATCTGCGACCTGATGCTGTCGATTACCGAAGCGCACCTGGAGGCCGCGGTCGAGCCGCTGGAATTCGAAGCGGAAGTCGGGTACCCGGGCGCGCCGGCGTCGTTGACCGCGCCGGGTGGCAGGACCGTACGGCGGCTGCGCGGCGCCTACCGCCGCCATCGCTGCTTCAGCGCCTGGGCCGAAGATCCGGGCGTGGTCAGTGCGATGCGGCAGTTGCTCGACGAACCGGTCTGCCTCACGCTGGCGCATCACAACTGCGTCATGACCAAGCATCCCGATTTCGGCAGCGCCACCGGCTGGCATCGGGACATCCGCTACTGGTCGTTCCAGCGGCCCGACCTGGTGTGCGTCTGGCTGGCGCTCGGCCCGGAGAACGCCAGCAACGGCGGGTTGCAATTCATCGCCGGTTCGCACCTGCTGCAGCTGTCGCCCGAACAGCTCGATCCGCTCGACTTCCTGCGCCCCGAACTGCCGCAAAACCAGGCCCTGCTGGACCAAGCCACGCCGGTCTCGCTCAACCCCGGTGACGTGGTGCTGTTCCATTCGCGCCTGTTCCATGCCGCCGGCAAGAACACGTCGGATGCGGTCAAGTGCTCGATCGCCTTCGCCTATCACGGCGCGAGCAATGTGCCGCTCCCGGGCAGCAAGTCGGCCGCTGCCGGCAGCATCGCGCTGCCGCTGCGCTGATAGAAGCGGGGAAAATCCATGGTTGACGTAGCGGTCGGAAGTGGATCGAACGGACCAGCCGATAACAGAAACCCGACACATCGAATGACCAATTATGTGCACCGAAGACAGATGGTTTAAAATCAACGCGCGCCGGAAGTAGCATTTTTGCAAAAATCAACCGATGCCGCGTGGGGTCACATCGTTCACGGATGGTGCTTCCTGTACCATCTCCACCGACGCCGACACGCGTATCCAAACCCAAAATACAACGTCAAGACTACGGAGAGAACCTCATGAAAAAAGCACTTTTGATCCTCGCATTGCCCCTGATCCAGCTGGCCGCCGCTCAGGCATTTGCAGCCGACGCACCGGCTCCGGCGAAAACCCGTGCCGAAGTCAAGGAAGAGACCAAGGCAGCCGTCAAGGCCGGCGAGACATCCAAGCCTGCTGAAGCCAGCGCGCCGATGGCAGCCGATGCAAAAGCACCGGTCGGCAAGAAGACCCGCAAGGAAGTAAAAGACGAGACCAAGGCCGCCGCCAAGGCAGGCGAACTGCCGAAGACCGACGAAACGGCTGCAACCCAGGCAGTGACCAAGAAAACCGCCGGCACCAAGACCCGTAAGGAAGTCAAGGCCGAAGCCAGCGCAGCCGCTGCCGACAAGTCGCAAAAAACACCGGAAGCCGGCGCCGCGAAGTAAGCCTTCGAGTCATATCGTCAGGCGATCCCGGCCCACCGCCGGGATAAAAAAAGCGCAACCATCGACTGGTTGCGCTTTTTTCATGGGCGGACGGTTTTCCGCGCTGTCAGATCGGCTGGGTTCGCGCTTCCAGCCACTCGCGTGCAGTGCCGGTGACGTGCGGCTGCAGGCGTGTGCGCACGGTCTCATGATAGGCGTTGACCCAGGCGATCTCGTCCGGACGCAGGAGCATCAGGTCCATGCAGCGGGTGTCGATCGGACACAGGGTCAGGGTTTCGAAGCGGAGATACTCGCCGAACTCGGTGGTCTCCGCGGTCTGGTTCAGCACCAGGTTCTCGATCCGCACGCCCCATTGTTGCGGCCGGTAGATGCCTGGCTCGATCGAGGTGATCATGCCCGGCTCCATGGCCGTGTGTGGTTCCGGCATGGCGCTGCTGGAGATCACCTGCGGGCCTTCATGCACGTTCATGAAATAGCCGACGCCGTGACCGGTGCCGTGGCCGTAGTCGATGCCGGCGGCCCAGATCGGTGCACGGGCGATGGCGTCGAGCATCGGCGACTTCGTGCCGCGTGGGAAGCGGGTGCTGGACAAGGCGATCACGCCTTTCAGCACCAGCGTGAAATCGCGCTTTTGCGCCGCCGACGGCGTACCGACCGGGACCACGCGGGTGATGTCTGTGGTGCCGCCGAGGTACTGTCCGCCAGAGTCGATCAGCAGCAGGCCGTCGCCGGCGATCGTTGCATGCGACTGTTCCGTCGCGTGATAGTGCGGCATCGCGCCGTTGCCGTTGAAGCCTGCAATGGTGCCGAAGCTGGCGCTGACGAAACCCGGGCGTTTGGCCCGAAACGACGTGATTCTGGCGTCGATCTCGTATTCCGTGATCTTCCCGGTGCTCAGAGCCGGCTCCAGCCAGGCGAAGAATTCGCACAGCGCCGCGCCATCCTGCTCCATCGTGGCCCGCACGTGGGCCGCATCGGCATCGCTTTTCTTCGATTTTGCAAAGGTGGTCGGATTGATCGCCTCGACCACGGCCACCGCCGGCGCGATCGCCTGGCGCAGGCCGAGCGTGATGCGGCGCGGATCGATCAGCAGGCGACTGGCAGCGGGCAAGGCAGCGAGCGCGGCGCTGGCCTGCGCATAGGGTGCGAGCTCGACGCCGTCGGCCGCCAGCGCGGCCTGCACCGCGGCCGGCGCCTTGCCGTCGGCGATGAATAGCGTCGCGCGCTGCATGCCCACCAGCGCATGCGCGACGAAGATTGGATTGAAGCTCACATCTGCACCGCGCAGGTTGAACAGGTACCCGATGTCGTCGAGCGTCGAGATGAAATGCATGTCGGCGCCATGCGCAGTCATGGCGCTGCGCAGGGCGGCCAGCTTGTCGGCACGGCTGCTGGTGGCTTGCGGCGGCAGGTGTTCATAGATCGCCGGCAACGGCAGGCCGGGGCGCTCGGCCCAGACCGCATCGACCAGGTCGCAATCGGTGCGCAAGGCAATGCCCCTGGCGCCGAGCGCATCCTGCAGCATCCGCGCGGTTGCCAGGCCCAGCACCGCGCCGTCGGCGCCCACCGTCTGCCCGGGCTGCAGATTCGCTGCCAGCCAGTCGATGTGCAGCGTGCTGCCGCCGGTCGGGATCTTCATCAGCGCAATGCCGGTGCCAGCCAGTTCGTTTTCCGCCTGCGACCAGTAGCGGCCATCGGCCCACAGACCGGCGAAATCCGCGGTGACGATCAGCGTGCCGACCGAGCCGGTGAAACCCGACAGCCAGACACGCGACTGCCAGCGCTCGGGAAGGTATTCGGAAAGATGCGGATCGGAAGACGGCACGACATACGCGTCGAGCTGCTGCGCCGTCATGGCAGCGCGCAGCGCGGCGATGCGGGTGCGGGTAGTGGCTTTGGAAGCGATCAGGGTATCCATGGAATCGGAAAGAGTTGGTGCCGGCACGGCGGCGGTCACTCAATCATACAGAGGCGCGACGAATTCATCACGTACCGGCGAATTTTGCAGGTGGTCGATGCTGCGCTGCGCAATGAAAAGCGTCGCAATCATGGCCGAAATGCGCTGCAACAGTCCCCGCGCCGGCGACGCGCAGCTTATGATGCTTTTGGAAGCCAATGCGGCGCGGCGTCGTGCGCGAAGCAGAGGTCGAAGCGCACGTGACACTGGCAATCAGTCTGGGTCTCGGTAGCGATAAGCGCTCACATCCGGCAAAGCACGCACGCAGTAAGACAGCCGTAAGCGTTCTGCTGCAGACTCGGCGCAACGCAGGACGACAATGATTTGCCGATTCACTGATTTGAATACAAAGCGCCGGACCACCGGCGCAAGCTCGCACGAGACAAACAAGGGCAGGCGATGGAGGAGACACCCCACCCGCCGGAATTGACGACACCGGCCACCCCGGCACGCGACGCGACCTTTCCGCGATTGCTGCTGCGGCATGCGCGCGAGCGGGCCGCGGCGCCAGCCGTGCGCGAAAAATATCTCGGCATCTGGCAGGCCACCAGCTGGGCGCAGGCTGCCGCCGAAGTGCGCACCTTTGCATGCGGCCTGGCGGCACTCGGTTTCAAACGTGGCATGAACGTGGCAATCATCGGCGACAACCGGCCGCGCCTGTACTGGGCGATGGCGGCGGTACAGTGTCTGGGCGGCGTGCCGGTGCCGCTGTATCAGGATGCGCCGGCGGCCGACATGGCGTATGTACTGGAAGACGCCGACATCGACTTCGCCGTGGTCGAGGACCAGGAACAGGTCGACAAGCTCTTCGAGATCAAGGACGCGCAGCCGCATCTGGCGCACCTGCTGCGTCACATCATCGTCGACGACGAACGCGGCCTGCGGCATTACGCTCAGCCGGAGCTGCATGCATTCGCCGCGGTCGCCAAAATGGGACGCGAGTACGACGCCGCCCATCCGGACTTCTTCATGGCGCAGGTGGAGGCCGGCCGCACCGCCGATACCGCCGTGATTCTTTATACATCCGGCACCACCGGCAAGCCGAAAGGCGTCTGTCATTCGCACGCCGCGATGATCGCCACCGCCACGGTGCTGGTTGAATTCGACGGCTTGACTGCCGACGACGACGTGCTCTGTTACCTGCCGCTGGCCTGGGTCGGGGACTTCCTGTATTCATTCGCGCAGTCGCATGTCAGCGGCCTGTGCCTGAACTGCCCGGAGTCGCCCAACACCGTGATGACCGACCTGCGCGAGATCGGGCCGACCTATTATTTCGGTCCGCCGCGCGTCTATGAAAACATCCTCACGCAAGTAATGATCCGTATCGAGGACGCCAGCTGGGTCAAGCGCCGCCTGTTCCATTACTTCATGGCCGTGGCGCGCCGGGTCGGCATGCGCATCCTCGACCGGCGCGGCGATGTGACTGCCTGGGACCGGCTGCAATACGCGCTCGGCCAACTCGTCATCTACGGACCGCTGAAGAACGTGCTCGGCATGTCGCGCATCCGCGTGGCCTACACGGGCGGCGAGGCGATCGGGCCCGACCTGTTCGATTTCTACCGCTCGCTGGGCATCAACCTGAAGCAGCTCTACGGCATGACCGAAACCTGCGTCACGGTCTGCATGCAGCAGTCCGGCGACGTCAAGCTCGACACCGTCGGCCGGCCGATGCCGGGCGTGGAAGTGAAGATCGGCGATGGCGGTGAAGTGATGGTGCGATCGCCAGGACTGATGACCGGCTATTTCAAGCGGTCCGAGGCGACCGCGGAAGCGATCGACGCCAATGGGTTTTTCCATACCGGTGACGCCGGATTTTTCGATGGTGATGGCCACCTCAAGATCATCGACCGCGCCAAGGATGTGGGCAAGATGGCGAACGGCTTGATGTTCGCGCCGAAGTACATCGAGAACAAGCTGAAATTTTTCCCGTTCATCAAGGAAGCGGTGGCCTTCGGCGACCTGCGCGAGACCTGCAACGTGTTCGTCAACATCGACTTCGACGCCGTCGGCAACTGGGCCGAGCGGCGCGGCCTGGCCTATAGCGGCTACACCGACCTGGCCGCGCTGCCGCAGGTGTACGCACTGATCGGCGAGTGCATCGGAAAGGTCAATGCCGACCTGGCGCAGGATGCGCTGCTGGCCGGCTCGCAGATCCATCGCTACATGATCCTGCATAAGGAGCTCGACCCGGACGACGACGAGCTGACCCGCACACGCAAGGTGCGGCGCGGTTTCATCGCGCAAAAATATGCGGTGCTGATCGATGCGCTGTATGCCGGCAAGACTTCGCAGTACATCGAGACGCAGGTCAAGTTCGAGGACGGCCGCACCGGCATCGTCGCGGCCGACCTGCAGATCCGCGATGCTGCGGTGGTTCCGGCAGCGCACGCGATGGCCGACGCATCACGGAGGGCTGCATGACGAGCGCGAACCATGCCGGCATCGCGATGCCTGCTGATGCGGTCCGGGCTCAGGCGCAAGCGTCGCCGGCTGCCGGCACGCGCCGCATCGGCGACGTGATCCTGAGCCTCAACAACATCTCGCTGGCCTTTGGCGGCGTCAAGGCGCTGACCGACATTTCCTTCGACGTGCGCGAGCATGAAATCCGCGCCATCATCGGCCCCAACGGCGCCGGCAAGAGCTCGATGCTCAATGTCATCAACGGCGTCTACCATCCGCAGCAAGGCAGCATCGTATTCGACGGCAAGCCGCGCCGGGCGATGCATCCGGCGCAGATCGCGCATCAGGGCATCGCCCGCACCTTCCAGAACATTGCGCTCTTCAAGGGCATGACGGTGCTCGACAACATCATGACCGGCCGGAACACCAAGATGCGCTCCGGCCTGCTGGCCAACGCGCTCTGGTGGGGCCCGGCCCGACGCGAGGAAATCGCCCATCGCGAGAAAGTCGAGGAAGTGATCGACTTCCTCGAAATCCAGCATGTGCGCAAGACGCCAGTCGGCCGCCTGCCTTACGGTTTGCAGAAACGGGTCGAGCTGGCGCGGGCGCTCGCTGCCGAGCCGCGCATGCTGCTGCTCGACGAGCCGATGGCCGGCATGAACGTCGAAGAAAAACAGGACATGTGCCGCTTCGTGCTCGATGTGAACGACCAGTTCGGCACCACCATCGTCCTGATCGAGCACGACATGGGCGTGGTGATGGATATCTCGGACCGGGTGGTGGTGCTCGATTACGGCAAGAAGATCGGCGACGGCACGCCCGACGAGGTAATGAACAATCCGGATGTGATCAAGGCCTATCTCGGCACCGGGCATTAGGGCAGAGCGGGACGACAACCATGCAATTCTTTTTCGAAGTGCTGATCACGGGTCTGCTCTCCGGCCTGATGTATTCGCTGGTGGCGCTCGGCTTCGTGCTGATCTACAAGGCCTCCGGCGTATTCAACTACGCGCAAGGGGCGATGGTGTACTTCGCCGCGCTGGCAACCGTCGGTCTGGCCGAGCGCGGTCTGCCGCTGTGGGCGGCGGTGATCGGCGCATTCGTCGTGATGATCGCCGTCGGCTTGACGACGGAACGGCTGGTGCTGCGCAAGCTGGTGAATCAACCGCCGATCACGCTCTTCATGGCCACCATCGGCCTGGCGTTTTTTCTCGAAGGACTGGGGCCGTTGCTGTTTGGTGGCGGTGTGCGGCCGATCGACATCGGCATCGTCGACGAGCCGATCGCCGCGATCATGACCCGCTTCGGCATCGGCATTTCGACGTTCGACCTGTTCGCCTCCGGCATGGTGCTGCTGCTGGTGACCCTGCTGGCGCTGTTCTTCCAGAAGACCAAGATCGGCCGGGCGCTGCGTGCTGTGGCCGACGATCACCAGGCGGCGCTGTCGCTGGGCATCCCGCTGCAGCACATCTGGGCAATCGTCTGGGGCGTGGCGGGTTTCGTGGCGCTGGTGGCCGGCCTGCTCTGGGGTTCGCGCAACGGCGTGCAGTTTGCGCTCACCTTGACAGCGCTCAAGGCATTGCCGGTGCTGATCCTGGGCGGCTTCACCTCCGTGCCGGGCGCAATTGTCGGGGGCCTCATCATCGGCGCCTCCGAGAAGCTGGCCGAAATCTATATTCCGCCGGTGATGCAGGATCTGTTCGGCGGTAATTTCGGCGGCATCGAAGGCTGGTTTCCTTACGTGTTCGCGCTGCTGTTTCTGCTGGTGCGGCCAGAAGGCTTGTTCGGCGAAAAACACATCGACCGTGTATGAGTGCGCCTGTCCAAATCCGGCCCGGTATTTTGCAGTGAAGGATCCCCATGTTCTACCGTGAAGCAGGCCAGTTCAAGACCAGTTACATCGCCGACGGCCAGATCTTCCCGATCCGGCAGGATCGCATCGGCATGGCGCTGGTGCTGGCAATCGCCCTCGTGGGCATTCCATTGCTGGCGAGCGAATACTGGTTTTCCGCGATCCTGATCCCGTTCCTGGTGCTGGCGCTGGCCGCGCTCGGCCTGAACATCCTCACCGGCTACGCCGGCCAGCTCTCGCTCGGCTCGGCTGCCTTCATGGCGGTCGGCGCCTACGCCGCCTACAACTTCCAGCTGCGCATCGAGGGCATCCCGATCCTGCTCTCGTTCATTCTGGCTGGCTTGTGTGCGGCCGCGGTCGGCGTGCTGTTCGGCCTGCCGTCGCTGCGCATCAAGGGGTTCTACCTCGCGGTGGCGACCCTGGCCGCGCAGTTCTTCGTGGTCTGGGTGCTGACCAAGTTCGCCTGGTTTTCCAACAACAGCTCGTCCGGTGTCATCAGCGCGCAGAAACTGGAGATGTTCGGCGTGGCCATCAACTCGCCGGTACGCAAGTACCTGTTCGTGCTGGCGATCGTGTCGGTGCTGGCGCTCGTCGCCAAGAACCTGGTGCGCTCCTCGACCGGCCGCGCCTGGATGGCGGTGCGCGACATGGACGTGGCCGCCGAGGTGATCGGCATCCCGCTGATGAAGACCAAGCTGCTGGCCTTCGCCGTCAGCTCGTTCTACTGCGGCGTGGCCGGTGCGCTGTATGCGTTCTGCTACCTTGGCTCGGTGGAGCCGGACGGGTTTTCGCTGGACCTGTCGTTCCGCATCCTGTTCATGATCATCGTCGGCGGTGTTGGCAGCATCCTCGGGGCTTTCCTCGGATCGGCCTTCATCCTGCTGCTGCCGATCCTGCTCGACAACGTCTTGCCGCCGCTGGCGGCGTTGCTGCACCTGCCGTTCACCAATGCCGCGGTGTCGAACGTGCAGCTGATGCTGTTCGGCGGGCTGATCATCTTTTTCCTGATCGCCGAGCCGCACGGCCTGGCGCGGCTCTGGCAGATCACGAAAGAGAAGTTGCGCCTATGGCCGTTTCCGCATTAGGCAGGGTTTGATTGCCAGGCGCTCGCTGTGCCGTCCGTTTTAGGTTGTCCCGTATCACCGTGTTCCGCATTACAAAGTCCCGAAGTACAGAGTCCATCATGAAGGAGACAAAAATGAAAACCTTGAAACAGTTGATCCTGGCGGCGGCCACGGCAGCCAGCCTGCTGGCGCCCGTCGGCGCGGCACTGGCGCAGGCCAACGAACAGTTCATCGGCATCACCAGCTATCGGGTCGGCCCGTACGGCGCCAATGGCCAGTCGTTCTACGGCGGCTATGTCGATTACCTGAACTACCTGAACGTGAAGGAAGGCGGCATCAACGGCGTCAAGCTGGCGTGGGAAGAATGCGAGACCGAGTACAACAACGCCAAGGGCGTCGAGTGCTACGAGCGCCTGAAGGGCAAGAACACGGTCACCAAGGGCACTGCCTACAACACGATGGCGACCGGTATCTCGTATGCGCTGATCGACAAGTCGGCCGACGACAAGGTGCCGCTGATGATGGTCGGCTACGGCCGTACCGATGCGGTCGACGGCTCCGTTTTTCCGTATGCGTTTCCGCTGGTGACGACCTACCAGATGCAGATGTCGGCCATCGTCAAATTCCTGGCCTCGAAAAACGGCGGTACGCTGGCCGGCAAGAAGATCGTCTACCTGTATCACGACTCGGCCTACGGCAAGGAGCCGATCGGCGCGATCAATGCCGAAGCAGCGTTGGGCAAATTCTCGGTGGTGCAGATTCCGGTGGCGCATCCCGGCAACGAGCAGGGCGCGCAATGGCTGCGCATCCGCCAGGAGAATCCGGACTACGTGATCTTCTGGGGCTGGGGCGTGATGAACCAGACTGCGCTGAAGGCGGCGCAGAAAGTCGGCTACCCGCGTGACAAGATGATCGGTTCCTGGTGGGCCGGCTCCGAGGAAGACACCATCCCCGCCGGCGAAGCGGCGAAGGGCTACATGAGCGCGACCTGGAACGTCACCGGCGACAAGGTGCCGCTGATTGCCGACATCGAGAAGACGCTCTACACGGCCGGCAAGGGCAACATGCAGGACAAGACCAAGGTCGGCACGATCCTCTACAACCGGGGTGTGTCGGTGGCGATCGCGACTGCCGAAGCAATCCGGACCGCGCAGGCAAAGTACGGCAAGGGCAAGGTGATTTCCGGCGAACAGATGCGCTGGGGGCTGGAGAACCTCAACATCACCAACGCGCGCCTGACGCAACTGGGCGCCACCGGCCTGCTGCCGGAGATCAAGACCTCCTGCGAGAATCATGAAGGCTCCGGCAAGGTCAAGATCCAGCAATGGGACGGCACCAAGTGGACCCTGATCTCGGACTGGATCGAAGGGAACAAGCAACTGATTCATCCGCTGTTCAAGGCGAACGCCGCGAAGTACGCGAAAGAAAAAGGCATCACGCCAGCTTGCATGAAGTCGTAGGCACGTGATCGTCGGCCGCCTGGCGTGTTAAGCACAGCCCGGGCCGCCCACAGGATTCGAGGAACGTTAAAACAGTGGAGATGGCATGGCGGCAGGACTGCGCATCAACAATATCGAGGTGATCTACGACCATGTGATTCTGGTGCTCAAGGGCGTCTCGCTCGCGGTCCCGGATGGCAAGATCGTGGCGCTCCTGGGCGCCAACGGCGCCGGCAAGAGCACGACCCTTAAAGCCATCTCCAACCTGCTGCGGGCCGAGCGCGGCGACGTCACCAAGGGCAGCATCGAATTCAATGACGAGCGGGTCGACCGCATGACGCCCAACGATCTGGTCCGGCGCGGCGTGATCCAGGTGATGGAAGGCCGGCACTGCTTTGCGCACCTGTCGGTCGAAGACAACCTGCTGACCGGCGCCTACACCCGCAAGATCGGCAAGGCGGATTTGAATCTGGCGCTGGAGAAGATCTACACTTATTTTCCGCGTCTGAAATTGCGGCGCAAGTCGCAGGCTGGCTATACCTCCGGCGGCGAGCAGCAGATGACCGCGATCGGCCGCGCGATGATGGCCAAGCCCTCGATGATTCTGCTCGATGAACCGTCGATGGGACTCGCGCCGCAGATCGTGGAAGAGATTTTCGAGATCGTGCGCGACCTGAACGCGAAGGAAAACGTCTCGTTCCTGCTGGCCGAGCAGAATACCTCGGTCGCACTGCGGCACGCGGACTTCGGCTACATCCTGGAAAACGGCCGCGTCGTGATGGAAGGCGCAGCCGCCGACCTGGCGAGCAACGAGGATGTGAAGGAGTTCTACCTCGGGGTGTCGGGCGCGGGCCGCAAGAGTTTCCGGGACATGAAATTCTATCGGCGCCGCAAGCGCTGGCTGGCCTGACGGGCCGGGCCCGAGACTGCCGACCCCAAACCGCAAGTCCGAAGCAGCAAGATGACAGTATCAAGCCGAGAGTACCAAGCCGAGAGTACCAAGCCGAGAGTATCAACCACCCTGGTTGCACCCGATCCACCGCCACACCATCTTCTGACGATGACCGACACTTTCGACGCACTGGAAATCCGCGATCCCGCGATCCGCGAGCAGGATCTGATGTCCCGGCTGCCGGCCCTGATCGCGCAGGCGCAGCAGGCACCCGGCTGGATGCACATCCTGATCGACGTGAACGCCGCCGACATCACCTCGCGCGCGGCCCTGGCGCAGTTGCCGGTGACGCGCAAGTCGGATCTGAAGGCGCTGCAGGAGGGTGGATTGCCCTTCGGCGGACTGACGACGACGGCCACGCGCAGTCTCGGTCGGTTCTTCATGTCACCGGGTCCGATCTTCGATCCCGAGGGGCGCGGCGCCGACTGGTGGCGGATCGCGCGGCCACTGCATGCGGTCGGCCTGCGCGCAGGGCACATCATCCAGAACTGTTATTCGTATCACTTCACGCCGGCCGCCTTCATGATCGAAGGCGCGGCCGCGCGGCTCGGCTGCGTCGTTATCCCGGCCGGCAGCGGCCAGACCGAGATGCAGGTGCAGTCGATCGCGGCACTGCGGCCGGACGCCTACACCGGCACGCCGTCGTTCCTGAAGATCATCCTGGAAAAGGCGCAGGAGATGGGTGCCGACATCGCCTGCATGCAGCGCGCCGTGGTCGGCGCCGAAGCACTGCCGCCGTCCTTGCGCAAGTGGCTCAACAACCACGGCGTGCCGTTCGTGACCCAGATGTACGGGTCGGCCGACATCGGCAACATCGCCTACGAAACCCTGACCGACGGCGAGGTCAATCCGGGCATGGTGGTCGACGAGGACCTGATCCTCGAGGTCGTGCGGCCCGGCACCGGCGATCCGGTGAGCGCCGGCGAGGTCGGCGAAGTCGTGGTGACCTCGTTCAATCCGGACTATCCGCTGATCCGCTTTGCGACCGGCGACATGTCGGCGATTCTCCCCGGCGCTTCGCCGTGCGGCCGCACCAATATGCGTATCCGGGGCTGGCTCGGCCGCGCCGACCAGACTACCAAGGTACGGGCGATGTTCGTGCATCCATCACAGGTAGCCGACATCATGCGCCGCCATCCGTCCGTGCTCAAGGCGCGGCTGGTGATCAGCGGCGAGATGGCAACTGACGTCATGACGCTGGTATGCGAGAGCGCGGCGCCGGACCTGGCGCTGCAGGCGGCAATCGTGGAATCGATCCGCGAAGTCACCAAGCTGCGCGGAGAGGTCCGCATCGTCGCGCCGGGAGCGTTGCCGAACGACGGCAAGGTGATCGAGGACTTGCGTACGTATCAGTGACCGGCGCACGGGCCGCTTGCACTCGACAACCGGTTATTGCGCGAGCGCTTACTTCCGGCTGCCGTCCGGCAGTGTGGTCGTCGACTTGGGCGCGGGCGTTGCAGGCCGGTTGTTCTCGGGATTCTTTGTCGGCTGGCTGCGCAGGTCGGTGTCGACCTGTCCGCTCGCTACATCGGCCGCAGCCTGCTGCATGTCTGCGCGCGGTGCGCTGGCCTGACTATCGGGTGACATGTCATGCTCGTTCGGCTGGCGCGGCGTACTGCTCTTGCCGATCGGCTGGGTGGTCACGATCGTGGCGTCGGGCAGCCTGGTGTGTTTGGAGTCATCTTGCGACATGTGGGTTCTCCGATAGCGCAGCGCAATGCGCTGCAATTGTCGATTAGACCAGAGAACCGCCCGTGGTTTCGCGTCAGGCGCTGCAATCGTCAAGGCTAAGCGCGCTGCCGCGCTTCGGACCCGCCCGACGGAATGAAGCCTTACAACGCCAGACGCGCCCGCGCCGCGTTGTACTCCGCGCTCAGCCGCGCCACCATCTCGGCAACTGTCGGGACGTCGTCCATCAGCCCGACACCCTGTCCGGCGCCCCAGATGTCGCGCCAGGCCTTGGCCTTGCTGCCGCCACCGGACCCGAAGTTCATCGCGGTCTTGTCGGCCACTGGCAGATTGTCAGGATCGAGTCCGGCAGCGACGATTGATTTCTTGAGGTAGTTACCGTGCACGCCGGTGAACAGGTTGGTGTAGACGATGTCGGCCGCCGCCGATTCGACGATCGCGTTGCGGTAGTCATCGTTGACATTCGATTCCTTGGTTGCCAGCCAGCGCGAGCCGATGTAGGCCAGGTCCGCGCCCATCGCCTGCGCTGCCAGCACGGCGTCGCCGGTTGCAATCGAGCCGGACAGGGCAACCGGGCCGTCGAAGAACTTGCGCACTTCGCCGACCAGTGCGAACGGCGACAGGCCGCCGGCATGCCCGCCGGCGCCGGCCGCCACCAGGATCAGGCCGTCGACGCCGGCTTCCAGCGCCTTCTGTGCGTGCCGGATCGAGATCACGTCATGCAGCACGATGCCACCGTAGCTGTGAATGGCATCCATCATTTCCTTCGGTGGCGCACGCAGCGACGAAATGATGATCGGGATGCGGTGCTTGACGCACATCTCGACATCATGCGCCAGGCGGTCGTTCGATTGATGCACGATCTGGTTGACCGCGATCGGACCGACTTTCGCGCTCGGATTGGCGGCCTTGTAGGCAGTGAGGTCGGCCTGGATGTCGGTGAGCCAGGTATCGAGCACTTCGGCCGGCCGGGCATTGAGCGCTGGGAATGAGCCGACGATGCCGGCCTTGCATTGCGCCGTCACGAGCGCCGGACCGCTGGCGATGAAGAGCGGCGAACCGATGACCGGCAGACTCAGGTTTTGCAACGCGACTGGCAACGCCATGAAGACCTCACGAAGGTGGTGGAGTGGAAAAATTGATTATAGGACAGAAAAAGAACGGTCGTGCTGATTTGTATGGTCCAACCCGCGTTATTTCACGTCGGCTTGCGAACAGAAATTAAGTAAGGTCAAAGTTGCAGCATCCTCAGTTAATCAGGGTCAGACTCAAATTTGCAGCCTCATCGCAATTTTGCGTCTGATCCTGATTAACCGATCATGGAATGACTATGTTGGAAACGCAGCCCGGGTCCGATGCAGCAAGCCCGCTTGGAATGTGACGCCTCCCGATTCTCGGTCGTAAAACCCGCTGTCCTGTGGCACCGATGCCTCATTGCTCGACCCGGCATCCGTTAGTGTTTGGCCCACGCTCGCCGCCTCACTATAATGATTCCGAAAAGTAATGATGCTGTCCGGCGCCGGCAACCCTGGCTTCAAGCATCACAAGCAGGGAGACAAGATGCAGTTTCACCGAAGCGCGGTCTGTGCCACACTTTTTTATTGCGCGGCAAGCCAAGCTGTTCTGGCACAGTCTTTCCCACAGCCTGATCTCGGCAAGCTCACTGCCACGGGCGGTGTCACCCAGATCGAAGGCGCAGGCGGCGGTGGACTCACGCCCTGGGCCCTCATCACCGGCTACGGTTCGCGCGATAGCTACGGCGCGAATGCGCACGTCGCCACTGTCGGAACGAATGATTACGCGCTGCAGACCGATGGCATCGCAGTCGGTATCGCCGACCGCGTGGAGCTCTCGCTGGCCACCCAGACCTTCAGCGGACACAAGGCGCCGCTCGACCAGTTGCGGCTGCGGATGGACATCCTCGGCGTCAAGGTCAAGCTGGTCGGCGACGCCGTCTACGACCAGGATCGCGCCTTGCCGCAGATCGCCATCGGCGCCATGGCAAAGCGCACGCACCGCATCGGCGGCCTGGGCGCCCTTGGCGTGACCGGCGCGACCCAACTCGGCGCGGCCAGCGACCACGGTATCGATTACTACGCCTCGGCCACCAAGATCTACCTCGACCAGAGCATCCTGGTCAACGGTACCCTGCGCCTGACCAAGGCGAACCAGATGGGCCTGCTCGGCTTCGGCGGCGATCGCCGTGACAGCTATCGTCCGATGCTGGAAGGCTCGGTCGCCTATCTGTTCAACCGCAAGACGGTGGCCGGCGTCGAATACCGCATGAAGCCGCACAACCTGTCGGTCGACGACGAGAAGGCGTACTACGACGCCTTCGTCGCCTGGTTCCCGACCAAGTACCTCTCGATCACCGCAGCGTATGTCTCGCTGGGCGACATCACGATTTTCAATCCGAAGCGGCAGAACGGGTATTACCTGTCGCTGCAGGCGGGTTTCTGACCATGGAGTTATTCCTCATGCGCACATCGTTCGCGCGCGCCGGCAGTGGCGCGATCCTGTTGCTGTCGCTCGCAGTGGTCGCCGGTCCCTCCGCCGCCCAGACGATACAGCCGGCAGCGCCAGCAGCGCCAGCAGCGTCAGCACCGGTACCGGCATCGGCATCGGCGATGCCCGAGGCCGGACCGGTCAATTTTTATCAGGACCTCGGCGGAAAGGCCGGGGTGGCGGCGATCGTCGCCGACTTCGTCACCATCATGCTCGATGACAAACGCCTCAATGCAACCTTCGAAGGCGTCGACCTCGATCGCCTGCGCAGCAAGCTTGCCGAGCAGATCTGCGTGGTCAGCGGCGGTGGCTGCAAATACACCGGCAAATCCATGGCCGAGTCGCATGAAGACTTGAAGAGCACCAACATGCAGTTCAACGCATCGGTCGAGAACCTGCAACTGGCAATGGAAAGGCACGGGGTGCCGAACCGGGTGCAGAACCGCTTGCTGGCACGGCTTGCGCCAACCCAGCACGATATCGTCACCAGGTAGCGGCGCAAGACGGCACCAGGGCAAGACAGCTTCGCAGCCTGACGAGATCAAGGCATCAACGCGCCAGGCATCGACGCATCATGAACCGGCGTCGCCCGGCATGCTCGCGGGCCGCAGCATTTCAATGTGCATGATGTCGTCTTCGTCGTAGGGTGCGGACGCGGCATCGAAGCCAAAGCCGGCATAGAACCGCTCCAGGTGCATCTGCGCCCCGATCCGGATTGGCTGCGCCGGATAAAGCGACTCGGCGCGCCGCAATCCTTCCGCCACCAGCAATCGTCCCATGCCGCTGCCGCGCACCGCCGGCGCGGTGACGACGCGGCCGATCGCACACTCCGCAAATTTGATCCCCGGTGGCAGGCAGCGCAGATAGGCTGCCAGAAAGCGCTCACTGCCGACGCCCCCCGCCTGCCAGCCGAGCAGGTGACATGCCTGCTGGTCATGCCAGTCGATGTCCGGGAACACGCACGCCTGCTCGACCACGAACACCCCCTGCCGCAGCGCCAGCACCGCGTACAGGTCGGCCGTGGCGAGCTCGTTGAACGCACACCATTGCCAGTGAAGGGGCGCTGTGGCCGGGGCATCCGGAGCCGTCGGCGTCACGGTTCTGTCAATGCCGGTGCCGCTCACCAGATGTCCACCCTCTTGTTTTCGGGCCGCAGTGGCGAGCGGCCGGCCGGGCAGGAAAACGCGTCGGCGAATTCGGTCATGTTCGCCAGCGGCGCCAGCACCCGGTACTTGTCGGGCGAATGCGGATCGGTCGCCAGTTGCAGCCGTAGTTTTTCCTCCCGCATGTTGGCGCGGAAGCTCTGCGCATACGCGACAAAGAAGCGCTGGCGCACCGTCAGGCCGTCGATCAGCGCCGGCTGCGGATGCGCTCCTTGCGCCATGTCCAGCGCCTTCAATGCGATCTTCAGGCCGCCCAGGTCGGCGATGTTTTCACCGGCGGTCAGCTTGCCGTTCACATGCAGGTTGTCGATCGGCGTGATCTCGTCGAACTGGGTTTCGATGACCTTCGCGCGTGCCAGGAAACTGGCTTCGTCAGCCTTGGTCCACCAGCTCTTGAGGTTGCCGCTGGCGTCGAACTGACGCCCCTCGTCATCGAAGGCATGTGTCAGTTCATGGCCGATCGTCGCGCCCGTGTCGCCATAGTTCGAAGCAGCATCGGCGCTGACGAGAAACAGTGGCGGGTGCCGGGTCCCCGCAGGGAACACGATCTCGTTCATCGTGGGGTTGTAGTAGGCGTTGACGGTGGGCGGCGTCATGCCCCATTCGCCGCGGTCGATCGGATGGCCGAGCTTGGCCAGGTTACGGCGGAATTCGAACTGCGCCGCGCGCAGCGAATTGCCGAAATAGTCGCTGTCGTCGATCTGCAGCGCACTGTAATCGCGCCACTTGTCCGGATAGCCGATCTTGACGACGACGGCGTCAAGTTTTTTCAGCGCCTCGGTCTTGGTGGCCGCCGTCATCCACGGCAGGTCGTTGATCGTCTGCCGCATCGCCAGCTTGATGTTGCCGACCATGGCCAGCGCTTCGGTCTTGGCTTCCGGTCCGAAGTACCTGGCGACATAGAGCTCGCCGAGCGCTTCGCCGATCGCGCCGTCGATGGTCCTGAGCACCCGCTTCCAGCGCGGCTGCAGTTCTTTGGTCCCGCCCAGCACACGCCCCTTGAAATCGAAGTCGGCATCGACGAACCGCGTCGACAGGTCGCTGGCGGCCGCGTTGACCAGTTGCCAGCGCAGGTAGGTCTGCCAGTGCGGCAGCGATTCAGTCGCCATCATCTTCGAGGCCTCGGCAAAGAACGCCGGCTGCCCGATGTTGAACTGGCCCGGATCCGCCAGCCCGACCTTGGCGAAGTAGCCGCGCCAGTCCGTCTGCGGCGCCATCTTCTGCAAGCCTTTCAGATCGCTCAGGTGATACGACGCCTGCGGGTCGCGCAGCGCGACCTTCGACATCGAGGCGCGCGCCAGCCGGGTTTCCATTGCCAGCACGATGGCAGCGTTCTGGCGCGCCAGCGCGGGAGCATCACCCAGCAGCTCGAGCATCTGCGCCACGTGCGCTTCGTACTGCTTGCGGATGGCAAGCGTCTTCACATCGCTCTTGCGGTAATAATCGCGGTCCGGCAGCCCGAGTCCGCCCTGGCTGAGTTGCGGGATGTAGCGCAGCGTGTTCTTGGCATCCTGGTCGACGCCGACGCCGAATAGCGGGCTGATGCCGGCTGCATGAAAATGCGCCACCAGCGCCGGCAGATCGGCGCGGCGCTGCAGGCCGGCGATCAAGGCCAGCTCGCCTGCCAATGGCGCCGCGCCGGCGGCTTCGATGCGCGCCTCGTCCATGCCGCTGCGGTAGAACGCGCCGACCATCTGCGCCGCCTTGCCAGCGCCGGCGGCACCGGGCGCCTCAGCCGCTTCGATCAGCGCCTTGAGGTCCTTCAGGTTGCGTTCGCTGACCTCGTCGAAGGTGCTGTAGGTCGAACGATCCGCCGGCACCGGATTGGCGGCCAGCCACTTGCCGTTCGCATACTGGTAAAAATCCGTGCAGGGATCGGCATTGCGATCCATCGTCTGCGGCTCCAGCACCTGGGTCGGCGCGACGGTCGATGGCGTGGCGCAGAAGACAGATGGCGCGGGCAGCGCGGCGGCAAGCGCCAGCACCAGTGCGAGGGGACGGAGTCGGCTTTTCTTCAAGATACACTTCCTCTGGAACGGTTAAAAACGCACAGGTGCGCAAGCGCATCACCCTGGCTGTACCGCATCATAATTCGGCGCGCCGAATCCTGCCGAAATCGCAGCGCCCGCTACCGCACCGGTCTCGTGATAGCCTCATCCGCCGTCCTGCGCGCATGTGCGCTGCCGGGGGATCATTTTCCATGGAAGACGAAAGCGCCTGCGATGCCGAACCATGACACCCCATCCACTTCAGCAGCGCGCCGCTGGCCGCAGCGCTTGCAAGGCCGCATGTCGCGTGGCTTCCTCGCGCTTTTTTTCGTCGTGGCCGGCATCCTGCATTTCGTCTTCCCCGCAGCCTACACTGCGGTCATGCCGCCGTGGCTGGGCTGGCATGCGGCGCTGGTCGCCATCAGCGGCATCGCGGAAATTGCCGGTGGCCTTGGCGTCCTTGTGCCATCGAGGCGTCGGTGGGCCGGCGCGGGGCTGTTGCTGCTGTGCGTGGCCGTCCTTCCCGCCAACGTGCAGATGCTGACGGACGCAATCGCTACCGGCAAGGCGTTATGGTTGCTGGCATTGCTTGTGATACGCCTGCCGCTGCAGGCCGTGCTGATGTACTGGATCTGGATGGCGACGCGGCCGCAGGGGCCGGCCCGCGCTGCGCGATAGCGGCATCCATGATCCTGATGGATCCTCATGACGATGCATGCTGACGTCGTGTTGCGTGGCTGCTCCACCACTCGTCGCTACGCCAACCGATCCAGCGCCGCCGCGAAGCTCGCCACCGAGCGCTCGATGTTGTGCAGCTTGTCCAGCCCGAACAGGCCGACCCGGAACGATTTGAAATCGGCGGGTTCGTCGCATTGCAGCGGTACGCCGGCGCCGACCTGAACACCGACTGCCGTGAACTTGGCGGTGGATTTCATCGCATCGTCATCGGTGTAGCTGACCACCACGCCAGGCGACTGGAAGCCCTCGGCGGCGACGCTCTTGAAGCCGCGCGACACCAGCAGC
>JACMOV010000173.1 GCA_014377845.1 Herminiimonas sp. | reverse complement strand
GGCGCGGGTGGCGGCTCGATCACGAACACATGCAGCGGTACCGGCGCGCTCTCCGGGCCGTTTCTCGTCAGCCACATCGCCGTGCCTACCGTGGCAGTCAACACCCCGCTTGCCGCCACGAAAGCCGGCCCCAGCATGTTGGCGGTACGGGTCAGGGGTTCGTCTTCCGGCAGGCCCATGATCGTGCTGACCCGGCCAATCATCATAAAGGTTGCGCCCACCGTACTGCCCGCGCTCGCCATGCTCAGCAAGTCCGGTGCGTGTTCCATGATCCGCGCAGCCATGCCACGATTCGGCCTCGGTAGTTCCGCCAGCAAGGCCCCGCGTGCCGCCTGGGCGCGCAGCCACGCGTCTGGCACCGGCGACAACGGCGCCGGTGCCGTCGACGGCTCCCCGATCATGATCGGGCCGAGGGTGCCGGGCGCACCCGGATTCAGGACGAGGACGAACGGCGCTGGCGAGGGCGCGGTGGCGAGTGGCATGACGGTTCCTTGGGTGGCGGCGTGCAGACTCGCAGCGTAAGCGGTTTGACCGAATTTGCTGCCGATGGCGCGAACCGCAGATCCTGGGCGCGAAGGGTACGCCAGACACGAAAGTGATTCTCCTCAGCCTTTCGGGTTGCAGACTGGCGATCGGGACGACCATTGAGCGAGGTCCAATACCATCATCGCAAAACACTGAACCACTGCTTTTTCGTTCCGTCTAAAAAGTCTTTCGGGAGCGCCCCATGACTGAAATTGCACGGATCGACGAGGAAATCATCACCACCGAGGATTTCATCCGCACGTTGAAGCTGAGCGGCCAGTTCGGTGCGCTGCTCGACCAGATGGTGCGCGACCGTCTGGCGGTGCATGCGGCAAAACGCCAGGGCGTCGTACCCTCGCCGGACGAGATCCAGGAACGCGCCGACCAGTTTCGCCGCGTCCTCGGGCTGCACCGCGCCGCCGATACCAACCGGTACCTCGACGCGCTGGGGATCAGCCTCGATGAATTCGAAGCCTTCGTCACCGACGGCCTCTGCCAGGAAAAAATGCTGGCGCAAGTCTGCAGTGACCGCGCCGTCGACGACTATTTCCAGATGCATTCGCCGAAGTTCGACAGTGTCGAGGTGCGGCATATCCTGCTCGACAGCGAGAGCAAGGCACGCGAGATGCTGTCCTTCCTGAAGGAAGATCCCGACAGCTTCGGCGACATGGCGCACGAGCATTCGCTGGCAGATACGCGCCAGAACGGCGGCATGATCGGCAGGGTGTTGCGCGGCGCCTTGCGCAGCGATATCGAAGCCAAGGTCTTCAATGCCGCATCGGGCGAGCTGCTCGGGCCGTTTCCGTCGGCCGATGGGGCGCTGTTCGAAATCTTTTGCGTCAGCAACCGCCATCCGGCCACGCTCGATGCGGATACCGGCGCGGAAGTACGCCGGCTGTTGCGCGAGCAGTGGCTCGGCGCGCGGGCCCAGGAACATGTGGTCGAAGCCCGCTGAGCACGCGTCATCAGCCGCCTGATCGTGCCGATGCCGCCGCCTGACGCCAGCCGTCGATCGACCGGTCGCCCTGCATGATGGACGTGGCGCCGCAGTTGCAGGCACTGGTCGAGTTTCTCGCGTCGGTCGAGATCCTGTCGCCGTTTTCGCCGGCAGCGCTGGAAACCCTGGCAGGACAGGCCGAATTGCGCACCTTCGGCTTCGGCGACACGGTCTGCACGGCGGGCGATCCGGCCGACGGTCTGTTCATCGTGCGCTCGGGTGCGGTGCGGCTGTTCGTCGACGAGCAGGGCAAGGAAACCAGCCTCGGCCTGCGCAAGGCGCGTGGCGTCTTCGCCGAAATCGCCATCCTGCGCGACTACCGGCACGAGGCCTCGGTGCGCGCCTCGGGCCGCACCGAGCTGTTGTTCATTCCGCGCACGGTCATCGCACCGCTGATTGCGCATGACGCTGCGGTGCAGGCATTCATCAGCAGCTACGTGGCAATCAGTTCGGCCGGCGGCTTCGTCACGCGGCTGTTCGACCTGCCCGGCAAGATTGATCGCGCGGAACTCGAGGAAGCGATCCGCAGCGTCGGCGCCAAACGGGTCGCCGCCGGGCGCGAAATCCTCAAGCAGGACGCCCGCGATGACCGTCGCCTGTATGTCGTGCGGCAGGGTCAGGTGCGGGTCGTGCGACGTGAGCAAGGCGAGGAATTCAGCCTGGCGACCCTGGAGCAGGGCGAAATTTTTGGTGAAAAGGCGTGCGTGCTGCGGCAGGAACAGCTGGCCTCGGCGATCGCGGTCACCGATGTGCGCCTTTTGGTGATACCGGAGAAGACGGTTCACTTCATCCTCGACCGCAATCCCAAGCTGCGCGAGGTGCTGGAACAGCGCATCCAGTTCGTCGAGCGCGAGCTGCAGCGCCAGAAGACGCTGGCGCAGCGCCGCAAGCGGCCGGTGATCCTCGACCTGGGCTCGAAGCCGGAGATCGGCGAGCGCATCATCAAGCGCTTCGCCCTGGTCGAGCAGGCCGAGGAAATGGATTGCGGCGCAGCGTGCCTGGCGATGCTGTGCCGGCATCACGGTATTGCGATGACGCTGGGCAAGCTGCGCGAGCTGGCCAATGTCACCACCGAAGGCGCCACGCTCGACAGCCTGGCGCGGGTCGGCGAATCGCTCGGCTTCACCGCGCGCGGCGTGCAGTGCACCTACGAATCGCTGCTGGGCTTCGCGCTGCCGTTCATCGTCCACTGGGAGGGCTATCACTACGTGGTGGTGTACGGCGTCTCGAAGCAGTTCGTCTGGGTTGCTGATCCCGGCGTGGGTTTCCGCAAGATGAACGTCGAGGAATTCGAGCGCGGCTGGCGCGGCACCTGCCTCGTGTTCACGGCCGACCGCACGCTGGCGCAACGGGCGGCGGCGCGCTCGCCATGGCTGCGCTTCGTGGCGTACCTGACGCCGTACCGCACGATCCTGCTGCACCTGTTCCTGGCGACCTTCGTGATCCAGATCCTGGGCATCGTGCCGCCGCTGATCATCCAGAACATCCTCGACGGCGTGGTGGTGCACCAGAACGTGGGACTGCTGCACCTGCTGATCCTCGGGCTGGTGATCTCCAACCTGTTCAGCCAGTTGATGTCGACCATCCGCGCATACCTGTCGAACTTCATGGTGCGCAACATGGATTTCGCGATGATGTCGCAGTTCTTCCGGCACACGCTGTCGCTGCCATTTTCCTTCTTCGCCAAGCGCAAGACCGGCGACATCTTCGCCCGTTTCCAGGAGAACCAGACGATCCGCGCCTTCCTCACCGAATCGACCATCACCACGGTGCTGAACCTGCTGATGATCGTGATTTATTTTTCGGTGATGTTCCTCTATAGCGTGAAGATGACGCTCTTGCTGATCGCCTGCGTGATCCCGATCATGGCCCTGACGGTGCTGGTGACGCCGAAGCTCAAGAACTACGCCCGCGACGTCTTCACCGCATCGACAGACGCCAAGGCCTATCTGATGGAGACGCTGGGCGGGGTCGAAACCGTCAAGGGGATGGGCATCGAGCGGCCGGTGCGCCTGAAGTGGGAGAAAAAATATGCCAAGTCGCTGGAGGTGCAGTACAAGGCGCAATCCTTCCACATCAAGGTCAGCCTCGCCAGCCAGATCCTGCATGCCGGCACCACGATCGCGATCCTCTGGATGGGCGCCAGCCTGGTGCTGGCGCGGGAACTGACCATCGGCCAGCTGATCGCCTTCAATGCCCTGATGGGCAGCGTGCTGTCGCCGCTGATGGGACTGGTCGGCCTGTGGGGCCTGGCCAATGATGCCGGCGTCGCCATGGAACGGCTGGGCGACGTGCTCGACATCGAACCCGAACAGAAGCCCTCCGACATGCCCTCGCGCGTCGTGCTGCCGGACCTGCAGGGAGCAATCCGGCTCGACGGCGTCTACTTCCGCTACGGCGGCACCGAGACGCCCTATGTCCTGGAAAACATCAGCGTCGACATCCAGCCCGGCCAGATGATCGCCATCGTCGGGCGCAGCGGCTCCGGCAAGACCACGCTGGCAAAACTGCTGGTCGGCTTCTATCCGCCCAGCGACGGCAAGATCATGGTCGACGGCTACGACCTGGCCGTGATCGACAAGGAGTACTACCGGGCGCAGGTCGGCTACGTAATGCAGAGCAACCTGCTGTTTTCCGGGACGATTGCCGAGAACATCGCCAGCGGTGATGAAAGCCCGGAGCGGCGGCGCATCGAGGATGTGGCACGTATGGCAGATGCGCATGCCTTCATCGCCAAGATGCCGCTCGGCTACGAGCAGGTGGTCGGCGAGCGCGGCGTCGGCCTTTCCGGCGGACAGATCCAGCGCCTGTGCATCGCCCGGGCGCTGTACCACGACCCGCGCGTGCTCGTGTTCGATGAAGCAACTTCTGCCCTCGACACGCAGTCCGAGAGCAACATCCTCGGCAACATGCAGGACATCCTGCGCGGCCGCACCGCCGTCATCATCGCCCATCGCTTGAGCACCATCATGCGCGCCGACCGCATCCTGGTGCTGTACGAAGGCGCGATCGTCGAACAGGGCCGGCACGAGGAACTGGTGGCCAAAAAAGGCATGTACTTCCAGCTGGTACAGAAGCAGCTCAACTGACCACCCGACGACCGGACAAGGCCAAAATGAAGATCCTCGATCATCCCGACCCGGCATCAGGCGCGCACACGCCCGGGTCGGCCATGTCGTACGCCGGCCTGATCGAAAAGATCGAGATCCTGCGCTCGATGCTGCGCTGGGCGACTCACCTCGAGCGCGCCGATATCGAAAAACTGCAGCGCCAGGTCAGCGTCCTGCGCGACGAAGTGCTGCAGCTGTCGCACAAGGAGCGCTTCCTCCAGGCCGCAGTCAGCAGCGGTATCGGGTCCCCGACCGAGATCGCATCCCGGAGCGACGCTACGCCCCGCAGCCGCCGCCAGGCGCTGCTGGACCGCAGCTTCGTCTTCGAAGGTACCTTCGGCGACAATCCGCGCCTGCTCGAAGCCCTGGAAATCGCCGAGAAGGCGGCGCCGACCAACCTGCCGGTGCTGATCGACGGTGAGAGCGGCACTGGCAAGGAGCTGATGGCCAAGGTCATCCACGCCAACGGCAGCCGCACCGACCGCCCGTTCGTCTCGGTCAACTGCGGCGCGATCCCCGACAACCTGCTGGAGTCGGAACTGTTCGGTCACAAGAAGGGCGCCTTCACGGGCGCCGCCAACGACCGCAAGGGCAAGTTCGAAAGCGCCCACACCGGCACGATTTTCCTGGACGAGATCGGCGAACTGCCGCTGGCTGGCCAGGTCAAGCTGCTGCGGGTGCTGGAGTCGCACGAGATCCAGCGTGTCGGCTCCGACGAAACCATCCTGGTCGACACCCGGATCGTCGCCGCCACCAACCGCAACCTGCGCCGCCTGTCGGAGCAGGGCCTGTTCCGCGAAGACCTGTTCTACCGGCTCGGCATGATCCACGTCACGCTGCCGCCGCTGCGCGAGCGGCAGGATGAAATCCCGCTGCTGCTGGCCTATTTCGGCGACGAAGCCGCCGAAGCACTCAAGCGACGTCCGGTCGGCCTGACGCTGCGCCTGCGCCAGTACCTGCTCGACTACGCGTGGCCCGGCAACATCCGGGAGCTGCGCAACACGATCTATCGCATCACCTGCCTGGCGGGGGAGGTGGCGGATGTGGTGCATTTGCCGCAGGACATGCGTGGGCCGGTGGCGGTCGCCAGTGCGACAGGGACCTCGGGATCGGGGCAGTCCATGGCGAACGCATCGCCGGCGCATTCAGCAGCGCAGCAATCCGGGGTTTCTGCGCCCGGCGCCTTCGGTGAGTCCAAGCGTGCCGCCAGCGACGCCGCCGAACGCGCGTTCCTGGAGCACGGTTTGCGAGAAGTTGGCGGCACCGTCGCCGAACTGGCCCGGCGCTGCGCAATGAACCGGTCGCACCTGCAGGTACTGCTGAAAAAGCACGGGATTCGGGCGAAGGATTTTCGGGTGGCGGCGGGTGCGCAGTCAGAATCGCGCAGGTAGGGAACCACCCGCAGCATCGTTGACGTAGGCCTATTGATTGACATCACCGCAAGTCTCGAAACCACCTGCAGCGCATTGACGCGGCCCGTGGTCGAAAACACAATGAATCGAATGCATTGGCGCGGTCGTGGCAGGACGTTGGCACGTAATCGATGGCACTTCGCCTAAAATCGATCCGATGCTGGACTCGACGCAGGTTGCGCAGTGGAAGGTGGGTTTCCTGAACTATTGATTGTCAACTTATCGAGGTTGTCATGCCTGGTGCATCCGCTACTGCTTCTCCCGCCGCTGGCGGACCTGCTTCCTTTCATCCGGCTTACGATCCAGGAGATCCTGCTGGCGCGCCGGTTCCTCCTGCTTCCTCATCTGGCAGCGCTCAAGCCGCCCCGGCGGCCGGCAAAACAGACGGGACAGACCAAAAAAACGCCTCACGACCCGCTGCTCCCGCAGGAATGGATGATGCTTCCAAAGCAAAGTCAAAGGGCCCTGCGGCGACCGTGCCGAATGATGCCAAACGTGCCGCACCAGGATCCACAAAGCCGATCGACCCGAAGACTGCGGCGTTGCTGGAAACCGAGGAGCAATTGCGGGACAAGCTTTGGGAAGCCCAAAAACTGTCGACCGCCGCGCTGCAGCGAGTTGATTCCCATATCGATGATGCCATCCGGGCTTCAAGTTCTGTATCGGTCGTGGATCCAAAGCTCTTCTCAAAGATATGGGATTCCCTGCAATCGAACACAGGAAAGTTGTTCAATAAATGGGAATACGTTGATGCTCAGGGAAATGCTGTTGACTACGACGGAAAGGAAATCGACAAGAATAAGAAGCAAAGTATTCGGGATCAACGAAAAGCCGTAATGCGGCAGGACGGTAAGTTTCGCTTGGTAAAACACGGCGATTTTTTTGAATATCCAAGAAGTGACAAAGACACGGCACTCGATCCAAGTGGGCAGCCACGTTGCTCACTGACTAATCGGGTGTGTCCAAATCTGGATGCGAGGGTGCTGATTTCGGAGACGCCAAAAGAGGATGGCGATATTGGTGGATTTGTAAGGATGTTGGTTGATAGAGAAGTTGGCATGGTAGTTGATCTAACGCCGTACCAAGAAAAATACTCCAATGCCAGATATGCTCCAATAGATCAGAATTTTTTCGAAATTGACGGTGTTGAAGTCAAATGCAAGGAAGCGGGAAAGGAAGTAAGAAATCTCGCAAACCGGAAAAGATTAAACGTCATTATCAAGCAAGGAGAAAATGCTGGGGTAGAAAGAGAAGTGCAAAGAATCCACGCCTACAATTTTGGAAATAATTCAAGGATGCCAGGCCTGAATAAGCACGGTCCGAAGACGCTGAACAAGCTGATTACGCAAATTCTGGAGGTTGCCATAAATGAACCTGGG
>JACMOV010000172.1 GCA_014377845.1 Herminiimonas sp. | reverse complement strand
CTCGCCGAGTTTATTGATGAAGCAAAAGCAACTGGACAGGTTGAAGCGAAATACAGGGGTTCCACATTGATTGTTCAGCAAGTCGACGAAGTCCTTGCACTCGATGGGAATCGCGAGCTGATGTTGGCTGCCTTGGCAAATCTTTTGAGTAATGCTTTTAAATTTACCTTGCCAAATACAGAAGTGACCTTGGCGGCGTATGCGCAAGGTGAGCGGATTTTAATAGAAGTAAAAGATTGTTGTGGTGGATTGCCCCAAGGAAATGCGGAGAGAATGTTCATTCCGTTTACCCAGCGCAGCAGTGATCAAACTGGCATCGGATTAGGACTCTCGATCGCAAGACAAAACGTCATCGCTGATGGCGGTACCCTGACAGTTCAAAATCTTCCCGGTGAAGGTTGTGTCTTCATCATGAATTTGCCTCGATGTACATTGCTTTGAGTGGGCAGAAGCCCTTCGACGCAGGCATGTCTCGGCAAGGATCAAGATACAAGGACGTCAAAGTGCAATTCGATGTTGCAGAGTGGCCCAGGTTACAGACTGAGGCGGCATAAATTGGTATAAAGTCGGTTGCCGTTTGCTTGCTTGTGCCCAATGAAACTCGTCCGACGCCACTCCGATCCTGCGGTAACCGTTCGTGTCGCGCCAGCGACAGGTACCGCGCATGCCATTGATCAGCCCTGTTTCGTTGCGATGATCCCGTGAGAATCCGCGCGCATCTTGCGTTGATTGCCACCGCGACCCTGGTTCCGGTCATCCTGTTTTCAGCGATTTCCCTGAACCTTCTTCTCGACTCCGAACGCAAGGCCGCGCTCCGGAGCCTGCATGAAATCGCGCGCTCGACCGCGCTGATCGTCGATCGTGAACTCGGCAGCGCTGAAGTGGGCCTGCGCATCCTGGCCGGATCGCCGCAGCTTGCCAGCGGCGACCTGGCCGGCTTCTATCTACAGGCCAAGACCCTGAAAACTGCGCCCGGAACCTGGACTGTCCTGTTCGACCGCGAGGGCCGGCAGGTGCTCAACACGGTCGTGCCGTTCGGTACGCCGCTCCCGAATCCGGGGGCGATCGCCCGGAGCGGCGTGGAAGCCGTCATGGGTTCGCAAAGAACCCAGGTTTCCAATCTTCTGGTCGGGCCGATCATCAAGGCGTACGTGACGACGCTCGGCGTACCGGTTCCGGTCGATGGCGGACATCGTTACGTCCTGGCCCAGGTCTTTGCTGCGGACTACTTCAACGCTGTCTTCCTGCAGACTGGCCTGGCGCCGACCTGGACCGTGGCGATTTTCGATCGCAATGGCAACTTCATTGCCCGCAATCGCAAGGCCGAAACGATGATCGGGCATCCGGCACGGCCCGAACTGGTGGCGGCTTCCAACAGGACTACCGAAGGCGAAGTGCGGCACAAGACATGGGAAGGCGTCGACTCGTTCGATGTCTACACGCATTCCGATCTGTCGGGCTGGACAGTCGCTGTGGCCGTGCCGGCCGAATTGGTCGAGTCCGCCGCGCGTCATGCCGTGTTGCTGTCGGCACTTGGCTTGCTGGCCGCCATCCTGGCAGCTGCCGGCACTGCCGCCCTGGTAAGCCGGCGACTGGTCGAATCGATCCGCGGCGTCGATGCGTCCGCAGCCGCGCTGGCGCGTGGCGAAGCACCTGCCCTGGCGCATACCGGCGTGGAAGAAATGGACAAGCTCTCCAGCGCACTGGCCGGCGCTGGCACCATCCTGATGCAGGAGAAGCACTCGCGCCAGGAGGCGGAAGCCGAACGTGCCCGATTGCTGGAGAACGAACGCATCGCCCGCCAACAGGCGGAACAGCAGAATCATGCGAAGGACCAGTTCCTGGCGATGCTCGGCCATGAACTGCGTAATCCACTCAGCGCGATCAGCGGCGCAATCGCGGTGATGAAGGCGCGCGACGCGTCGGCTGCGCTCAATACGCGGGCGCATACGATCATCGAACGGCAAAGCAACCACCTGAGCCATATCGTCGACGATCTGCTCGACCTGAGCCGCATGTCGATGGGCAAGATCACCCTGCACAAACAACCGCTGGATCTCGCTGCCGTGGTGTATGCCAGCGTCGATAGCCTGCATGCGGCAGGCCGCGTCGGCCAGTGCGACATCGGCATTGAAGCCGAGCCGGTCTGGATCGACGCCGACCGCACCCGGCTCGACCAGATCATCGGTAACGTACTCGGCAATGCATTGAAATTCTCCTCGCTCAAAGGCCGCATCGACCTCACCGTTGCGTGCGACGCGACTGACGCGATCTGGACCGTGCGCGACTTCGGCATCGGCATTGCGGAAGAGCTGATGCCGAATATCTTCGACGCCTTCGTGCAAGGTGCGGCGCAATCCGACCACACCCTCGGTGGTCTGGGAATCGGCCTGAACCTGGTGCGCCAGCTGGTTAAGTTGCACGACGGCTCGATCACGGTATCGAGCGAAGGACTCGGCGCGGGGACCACAGTCGTGGTACGCCTGCCCCTTTCGCGCGCGGTGACCGCGGAAGCGACCGCGGCAGTGCAGAAGGCACCGTCGGCGACGACACCGGGTCCGGCCGTTCCGGCGGCAATGTCGACGGTCCTGCTGATCGAAGACAATGCCGACTCCCGCGAGATGATGTCGATGTTGCTCGGCATGCTGGGGTACCAGGTTCTCGAAGCCGCCAACGGCAATGACGGCTTGCAACTGGCGCGGCGCGAACAGCCGGCGATCGCAGTGATCGACATCGGCCTGCCCGATATCGACGGCTATGAAGTCGCGCGGCTGCTGCGCGCCGATACCCGCTTGCAGGGCATGACACTGATCGCCCTGACCGGCTACGGACAGGACGCCGATCGCAAGCGCGCCTTGGCGGCAGGCTTCGACAGTCATCTCGTCAAACCGCTCGACATGGATGTCCTGGTCAACACCATCGTCAGCCACCAGGCGAAGCAGCGGGCCCATCCGCACGACACGGACAACGCAAGCTGAGCTTCATCGTATCGACTGGTTTTTACTGAAAGTTGCACTGAATTCAGCAACTTCCGGTAGCAGAAACGGCTTCTGCGCGCGACTTCGTTGCATTGCCATCGTGAAATTGAAAATTCCTGTTTCGCGAGCATCAAAATATGTCAAACCGCTGTGTTAAGTGTTGTAATACAGCACCAAATCCACGACGCCCCGGTCAGTGCGGACCTGCGGCAACACTCGATGGAGCGGCTTGATGATTGCAGCGTTACCCCTGAATGAATCGGATCGCTTGCGCGCCCTGCGCGACTACGACATTCTCGACACCCTGCCGGAACAGGAATACCAGGACATCGTCCAGATGGCTGCATTGATCTGCGGCACCCCGATCGCGCTGGTCAGCCTGGTCGATTCGAATCGCCAATGGTTCAAGGCCAAGGTCGGCCTCGATGCGGTGGAAACTTCCCGTGAATCCGCTTTCTGTGCACACGCACTGCTGCAGCCGAATGAACTGTTCATCGTCCCGGACGCGACACAGGACCGGCGTTTTGCAGACAACCCGCTGGTCATCGGCGGGCCGGCCATCAACTTCTATGCAGGCGCGCCGCTGAAGACGCCGGAAGGTCACGTCCTCGGCACTCTTTGCGTCATTGATCGGCGGCCGCGCGAACTCGATGCCAATCAGCAGGAAGCGTTGTACGCGTTGTCGCGCCAGGTGATGACACAACTCGACATGCGCCTGAAGCTGGTCGAGCTAGAGAGGGCGCAGGCGCAACTGCAAGAAGTGACGGCGCACCTGGAGCGAATCAAGGAAGACGAACGCCGACGGATTGCACGGGAGATCCATGACGAGCTTGGTGGCGTCATGACCGGCATCAAGTCCTACCTGTCGCACAAGATCGACAGCGCACATCGCAACGGCGAAACGCCGGACCGGCATCTGCTGGACGCCAACACGCTTGCCGATACTGCGATCGATACCGTGCGCCGCGTGATCACCGATCTGCGGCCGAGCGTGCTCGATCAGCTCGGCGTCTGGGCGGCGCTGGAGTGGTATGCAGGCGAGTTCGAGGAGCGCACCCGGCTGCGCTGCACGGTCGACATCGATCCGGAGACTGCCGAGCGGGCGCTCGATGCCGAACGCAGCACGGCGCTGTTTCGGATCGTCCAGGAGACGCTCACCAATGTCGCGCGGCATGCCAATGCGACCCGTGTCCACATGGAGGCGCGCGCCGCCGCATCGGCGATGGTGGTCACGATCCAGGATGACGGGCGCGGCATCGTTCCGCCCGAACTGCTCAAGCGGGATTCATGGGGGATTGCAGGCATGTACGAACGGGTCCGGTATCTCGGCGGGGCACTGACGATCACCGGCAGCGATGGCAACGGTACCCTCGTCACCGTACGCATGCCGATGGAGGCTGATCATGCAGCCTAAGACGATCCGGATCATGCTGGTCGACGATCATGGCATGGTGCGCAACGGCATCCGGCTGATGCTCGCCAACGACCCGGACCTCGAAGTCGCCGGCGAAGCCGAAACCGCGCAGCAGGCGGTCGCACTCGCACAATCGCAGCCCTTCGATGTCGCCCTGGTCGACATCAGCTTGCCCGATCGCAGCGGTCTCGACCTGCTGAAACAACTGATCGAGACGCATCCGAAGCTCGCCGTGCTGATCATCAGCATGTATTCCGAGGAAATCTATGCGGTACGCGCGCTCAAGCACGGCGCCGCCGGATACCTCACCAAGGACAGCAGCGCCACCACGATGGTTGCCGCGATCCGCAAGGCAGCTGCCGGCGGCAAGGTCGTCAGCGCGGCGACAGCACAGAAGCTGGCCGGCATGATCGGTGGCAGCGGCCTGGCCGCGCACGAGCACCTGTCGGACCGGGAGCTGGAAGTCATGAAGATGATCGCCGCCGGAGAAAGCCTGGTCGACATCGCCGAGCGGCTGCACCTGAGCCCGAGTACCGTGACGACCTATCGGACCCGGATCCTCGAAAAGATGAACTTGAAAAACAATGCGGAACTGACGCGTTACGTATACGGCAACGACCTGATGTAGCCTTCGGCGCCCTCCCACCCGCTGTAGTGGATCCACTACAGCTTCGCATCCTCCGCGTCTTACAACATATTCACGCATTCCACGATAGCGGTGGAACCCGCCGGTGCGCATACTGGTTTCAAGAGCGCAACCGCCAGTCGATTCCAGCCGATCGATACTGCGACCGCTCCACACGAGTGCATTGCACAACACCACATATCAAGGAAAAGTCCATGAGCACGACATCTTGCAGCGCGTCAGGCTTGACAGGGTCGCAATCGGTTTTGCACGGGGTCACGGAATTTCTGGCCTACCGCCTCGGCGCCGAAGAGTACGGCATCGACATCCAGAAGGTGCAGGAGCTACGCGGCTACGACGCAGTGACCGCGATCGCCAACGCGCCCGCCTTCATCAAGGGCGTCGTCAACCTGCGCGGCATCATCGTGCCCATCATCGACATGCGCATCAAGTTCAACCTCGGTGATCCGGTCTACGACCAGTTCACGGTGGTCATCATCCTGAACATTTCCGGTCGCGTGGTCGGCATGGTGGTCGACAGCGTATCCGATGTCATTACACTCACGCCCGAGCAGATCAAGCCGGCGCCGGCGATGGGGACGGCGGTCGATACCGACTACCTGATGGGATTGGGCACTGTCGAAGACCGGATGCTGATCCTGCTCGACATCGACCGCCTGATGTCGAGCGCCGAAATCGGCCTGATCGAAAAACTCGCCGCCTGAACCAGACGCACCGCACCCCCACATCACGCTGGAGAGATCATGAATTTTGCAAATATGAAAGTCAGTACCCGCCTTTCAGCCGGTTTCGGCCTGCTGCTGGTATCCCTGCTCATCGTGGCCAGCCTCGGACTGTCAAAGATGGCCGCGATCCAGAATCACCTGAATGCAATCGTCAATGTCAATGACGTCGAAGTGCGCACCATCCTGAACATGCGGGTGACCGTCACGGACCGCATGATCGCGCTGCGCAATCTGGTGCTGCTGACCGATCCGGTGGAGATGAAGCCCGAAATGCAGCGAGTTCTCGACCAGGAAAAGAAATATGCGGAGAACGAGCAGAAACTCGCCCAGATGTTCGCTGCGCCCGGTACCACGGCAGAAGAAAAGGCCTTGATGGTCAGGATCCATGAACAGGCCGTCGCGGCAGTACCGCTGATTGCGAAATCGGCCGAACTTGGCATCGCCAACAGGAAAGACGAGGCGACCAAGCTGCTGACGGGAGACATGCGCACCGTGCAGCGCAAATGGATGGAGGCCTTGACCGAGCTGATCACGCTGGAAGAAAAACTCAATGAAGAAGTCGCCGCCGAGGCCGCAAAATCCTATGCCTCGGCAAAGTTACTGATTCTGGCAATTAGCGCGATTGCACTGGTCGCGGGCATCGCAGTCGCACTCATGATCATGCGCAGCCTGTTGAAGCAGCTGGGCGGCGAACCAGGCTATGCAGTCGAAGTGGCGGGCCGTATCGCGGGCGGCGATCTTGCCACCGCCGTGGTCGTGCAGCCGAATGATCGCAGCAGCCTGATGTTCGCAATGAATGCAATGCGTGACACCCTGGCCGGTATCGTCGGTCAGGTTCGGATGGGCACCGACACGATCGCCACCGCCTCGAGCGAAATCGCCTCCGGCAACCTCGACCTGTCGTCCCGCACCGAGCAGCAAGCCAGCTCGCTGGAAGAAACCGCGTCGTCGATGGAAGAACTGACCTCGACCGTGAAGCAGAATGCCGACAATGCGCGGCAGGCGAATGGCTTGGCAATGACGGCTTCGGAAGTGGCAAAGAAGGGTGGCTCGGTGGTGGCAGAAGTGGTCGACACCATGGGCTCGATCAACGAATCGTCGCGCAAGATCGTCGACATCATCGCCGTCATCGACGGCATCGCCTTCCAGACCAACATCCTGGCGCTCAATGCGGCTGTCGAGGCAGCACGGGCCGGCGAGCAGGGACGTGGTTTTGCGGTCGTGGCCGCCGAGGTGCGCAACCTGGCGCAGCGGTCCGCGGCTGCCGCCAAGGAAATCAAGACCCTGATCGGCGACTCGGTGGAAAAAGTCGAAGTCGGCGCCAAGCTGGTCGATCAGGCCGGTGCCACGATGACGGAGATCGTCGACAGCGTCAAGCGCGTCACCGACATCATGGGCGAGATCACGGCTGCAAGCCAGGAGCAGACTGCTGGCATCGAGCAGATCAATACCGCGATCACGCAGATGGATGAAGTCACCCAGCAGAACGCAGCGCTGGTCGAGGAAGCGGCGGCCGCAGCCGAATCGCTGCAGGATCAGGCAGCGAACCTGTCGCAGGTGGTCAGCATCTTCAGGACCGGTGGCAACCAGGGCATGACGGCTGCACCACCGGCGCCGGCACGTGCCAAGGAAAAAGCCGCACTGGCGCAACGGGTCAAGAAAACCCTGCCGTCCCGCGCCGCACCGGGCCGGTCCGTGGCCGCGCCTGCACCTGCGCGGGTCGCGGTTGCTGCATCGGGCGGCGGTGATTGGGAAGAGTTTTAAGAACGGTTCAGGTTGCGCAGCCCAAAGCGGCTGCAGTCCCAGGGGTCGCCGACAGCTGCCGCATCCGCCGGCAGCTTTTTTTATTGCGGGTCGCTCTTGAGGCCGCTCCAGCGTGGCGTAAGCGCATGCGGCACTTCGAACAGGTCGAGCACCCGGCCGACAGTGTGATCGATCATCTCGGCGATCGTCTGCGGCCGTTGATAGAAGCCCGGCAGGGGCGGGAAGACGATGCCGCCCATCTCGGTCACCGCCGTCATGTTGCGCAGGTGCGCCAGGTTGAACGGCGTTTCGCGCACCATCAGCACCAGGCGGCGGCGTTCCTTCAGCACCACGTCTGCGGCGCGCGTGATCAAATTGTCCGACATGCCGTGCGCGATCGAGGCCAGGGTTTTCATGGAACAAGGCGCGACGATCATGCCATCGGAGGCGAACGAGCCGCTGGCAATCGATGCGCCGACGTCCCGTACGTTATGCACGACATCGGCCAGCAGCCCGACCGACTTGCGGTCGAGATCGAGTTCCTGATGCAGGTTCAGCACACCCGCCTCCGACACCAGCAAGTGGGTTTCGATGGCAGGCATGTCGCGCAGGACTTCGAGCAGCCGCACGCCGTAGACAGCGCCGGTTGCGCCGGTGATCGCGATGATCAGGCGGCGCGCTGCGGGTTTCGGTATGCCCACCGGTCCGTAGGCCGACGGATTCACTCCGCTTTCAGCAGCGTCTGCAGCTCGCCGGATGCGAACATCTCGTTCATGATGTCCGAGCCGCCGACGAATTCACCTTTGACGTACAGTTGCGGCACGGTCGGCCAGTTCGAATAATCCTTGATGCCCTGGCGGACTTCAGGATCTTCCAGCACGTTGATGGTGACCAGGTCCTTGACGCCGCTCGTCTTCAGCAACTGGATGGCCTTGCCCGAGAAGCCGCACTGCGGAAATTGCGCGGTGCCCTTCATGAACAGCACCACCTCGTTGGTTGTCACGGTTTCCTTGATCCAGTCTTGTACTTCGCTCATGGTTGGTGCCTTTACGGTTGGTATCGCTCGATTATAAGAAAAATGGCGCTGTGGTGCCGGAATCCGTGCAAATCAGGCCGGCGGATCGCCGGCTTGATTAAAAATAATTCGACTCTGACCCCGATTTCAGGTCGCGCGCTATGGCTTCAGTTTTGCGAATGCGGCGGCCATTGCCCCGCCGGCGTTTGTCGGCTGTACTGGCGGCCGACCGGCTTGACGATGCTGCTGCAGGCGCCGGCTGTCGTCGCGGTCGGCCTTTTGCGGGCTGGCGCTGCCGGGTAAGGGCGCGGTGTCGGACAGGCGCATGGTCAGCGCGATGCGCTTGCGCTTTTCATCGATCTCCAGCACCTTGACCTTGACCACCTGGCCGGCCTTGACCACCGTATGCGGGTCCTTGACGAAGGTGTTCGATAACGCCGAAATATGCACCAGACCGTCCTGGTGCACGCCGATGTCGACGAACGCGCCGAATGCCGCGACGTTGGTGACCACGCCTTCGAGGATCATGTCGGGCCGCAGGTCGGACAGTTTTTCGACGCCTTCCTTGAACGTCGCCGTGGAAAACTCCGGCCGCGGATCGCGTCCCGGCTTTTCGAGTTCGCGGAGGATGTCGGCGATGGTCGGAATGCCGAACCGCTCATCTGCATATCGGGCCGGGTCGAGCGACTTCAACAGGGCGCTGTCGCCGATCACCGATTTGACGTCCTTGTTGAGGTCGGCGAGGATCTTTTCGACCAGCGGATAGGACTCCGGATGCACCGCCGAAGCGTCGAGCGGATTGTCGCTGCCATTGACCCGCAGGAAGCCGGCTGCCTGCTCGAAGGTCTTGTCGCCAAGGCGCGGCACTGCGCGCAACGCTGCCCGCGAAGCGAAGGCGCCCTTGCTGTCGCGATGGGCGACGATGCTTTGCGCGACCGTCGTGCTCAGTCCCGATACCCGCGCCAGCAGCGGTGCGGAAGCAGTGTTGACGTCAACGCCGACCGCATTGACGCAATCCTCGACCACCGCATCGAGCGAGCGCGCCAGTTGCGACTGGCCGACATCATGCTGATACTGGCCGACGCCGATCGATTTCGGATCGATCTTGACCAGTTCGGCCAGCGGGTCCTGCAGCCGGCGCGCGATCGATACCGCGCCGCGCAGCGACACATCCATGTCCGGCAGCTCGCGCGAGGCGAATTCCGAGGCCGAATACACCGATGCGCCGGCTTCCGAGACGACGATCTTGGTCAGGTGCAGTTCGGGCCGCATCTTGATCAGATCCTGCGCCAGCTTGTCGGTTTCACGCGAGGCAGTACCGTTGCCGATCGCGATCAGCGACACCTGGTGCTGCGCCGCCAGCTGCGCCAGCACGTGCAGCGCGCCGTCCCAATCGTTTTTCGGTGCATGCGGATAGATCGCGGTGGTGGCGACCACCTTGCCGGTGGCGTCGACCACGGCGACCTTCACACCGGTGCGCAGGCCGGGGTCCAGGCCGAGCGTGGCGCGTGGCCCGGCAGGCGCTGCCAGCAGCAGCGCCTTCAGGTTCATGGCGAAGACGCCGATGGCGTCGACCTCTGCGCGCTCCCGCAAGGCGCCCATCAGTTCGGTTTCGAGGTGCATGAAAATCTTCACGCGCCAGCACCAGCGCACCGTGTCGGCCAGCCATTTGTCGGCCGGCCGGCCCTGGTTCGCAATGCCGAAGCGAGCGGCGATGCGGCCTTCGCAGGGGTTGTGCGGCGCATCCCATTTCGGCTTTTCGGTTTCGGTATCGAGCCGCAGCACCACCTCCAGCATTTCCTCGCGGCGCCCGCGCAAGAGCGCCAGCGCGCGGTGCGAGGGAATCGTGCCGATGGTCTCGGAATAATCGAAATAGTCGGCGAACTTTGCGCCGGCATCCTCGCGCCCGGCGATGATCGTCGAAGCCACCACGCCGTGCTCGGTCAGGTAGCTGCGCAGTCCCTGCAGCAGGGTCGCGTCTTCGGCGAAGCGCTCCATCAGGATCTGGCGCGCGCCGTCGAGCGCAGCCTTGGTGTCGGGTACGCCCGGATTATCGCCAGCCTCAGTGGTGAAGGGCGGCTTGATGAACAGCGCCGCCTGGGTTTCCGGGTCCAGCATCGGATCGGCCAGCAGCGCATCGGCCAGCACCGTCAGGCCGGCTTCGGCCGCGATCTGCGCCTTGGTGCGGCGCTTGAGCTTGTAGGGCAGGTACAGGTCTTCGAGGCGGGTCTTGTCTTCGGCATGCATGATCGCGTCGAGCAGTGCGGGCGTCATCTTGTTCTGCTCGCCGATGGCGACGACGATGGCGCTCCTGCGCAGTTCCAGCTCGCGCAGGTAGCGCAGCCGTTCTTCCAGCAGGCGCAACTGGATGTCGTCGAGGCCGCCGGTGGCCTCCTTGCGATAGCGAGCGATGAACGGCACGGTCGCGCCTTCGTCGAGCAGGGCGACGGCAGCCGCGACCTGGGCGGGTTTTGCAACGAGTTCAATGGCAAGACGGTGTTCGATGGAGGGCAGCATGGAATGGGCTCTTGTGAAAACGGTATGGAAGAGAAGCGCGGGACCGCAGGTGCATCGCGGTCATGACTGCAAGGGCAGCGGCGAGGTCGGCATTCGAGGTCAGCATAATACGCAGGTTCGACCATCGAGCGAACAAGCAGGTTGCGTGACATCCGCTCGCGCGCAAATCGGCGATCAGGCAGGCGTCATGTACTGCCCGCCACTGACCCGCTCGATGCCGGCCAGATCGGTCCAGCTCTGGACGGTGGTGAAGCCGGCCGACTGCAGCAGCGCGCGCACGGCGGCTGCCTGGTCATAGCCGTGCTCCATCAGCAGCCAGCCCTGTGGTCGCAGGTGGCGGCCGGCGCCTGCGGTCAGGATGCGCAGCGCCGCCAGGCCATCGGCATGATCGGTCAGTGCATCGAGCGGCTCGAACGGCAGGTCGCCCTGCGCCAGGTGGGCATCGCCGGCGACGATGTAGGGCGGGTTCGACACGATCAGGTCGAAGCGCCGATCCTGCAGCGGTGCGAACCAGTCACCCTCCAGGAAGGTCGGCTGCACGCGGTGCAGGGCCGCATTCTGGCGCGCCACATCGAGCGCCTGCGCGCTGACGTCGGTGGCGGTGACCCGCAGGTCGCAGCGGGTCCGGGCCAGTGCAACCGCGATCGCACCGGAGCCGGTGCCGAGATCGGCCACCAGCGCACCGGGCGCCGCGCGATCCAGCGCCAGATCGACCAGCAGCTCGGTATCGGCACGCGGTATCAGGACCGCCGGCGTGACCAGCAGCGACAGGCCGTAGAACTCGCGGCTGCCAAGGATGTAGGCGACCGGCTCGCCGGCGCGGCGGCGGGCGAACGATGCCGCCACGCGCTGCGCCTCGTCGGTGTCGAGCGGATGATCCGCCTGCGTGATCAGCTGCGAGCGCGACATGCGCAGCGCGTGCGCTACCAGCAGGCGATTGTCGAGCAGCTCGAACGGCGCCTGGTGCAACACCTGGGCCACGGTCATGCCCGTTTCGATATCGGCTGACACGCCAATTACCGGCGCACCCGCGCCACGATCCTGCGTGCTCACCGGCGGCGGCGCACCAGCACGGCCGCCAGCACGATCGTGAAGACCACGAACCACAGCAGCGACCATTGTGGAATCGACAGCCCCAGGATCGGCGGATACTCGGTGGTGCACAGGCCGTCGGCCTGGAACAGAACCGGAAACAGGCGCGCCGTCGGAATCGTGTTGAGCGAGGTCTCCAGCGGGTCGATGCCGCATGAAACCGTCGGGTGCGCCTTGATCCACAAGTGCCAGCCTGCGATGCCGGCACCGGTCAACGCGGAAACGATACCGAGGCCGGTGGCGACTGCCTGGCCACCGGAACGCATCAATGCGCCGAGGATGCAGCAGATCGCGAGAACCGCGAAGGCATAGCGCTGCAGCACGCACAACGGGCAGGGCAGCATTTTTTCGACGAGCTGGAGGTAGAGCCCGGCGCCCAGTAGAGCGACCGAGGCGGCGGCGACCAGAAGCAGTACCGGCTTGGAGGATGTCATTGGGAAGTGTGCCTTCGCGATGCGTACGTTAAAAAGAGTGAAGCAAAATATGGATCGGGCAAAACTGCGAGTCGAAATCGGGGCCTGAAACTGCCGGTAGATACTGGTGAAAAAACTGGGTGATCGAACCCGAGGCATCTGCCTGAGAACGCCTTCAGGCCGTCTCGCCCAGCGCCGCCAGCAGTTCGGCCTGATGTTCGGCGGCCAGTGCGTTGGTGAGCTCGTCGAGATCGCCGTCCATGATGAAGTCGAGCTTGTAGAGCGTCAGGTTGATGCGGTGGTCGGTCATCCGGCCCTGCGGGAAATTATAGGTGCGAATCCGTTCGCTGCGGTCACCCGAGCCGATCAGCGATTTCCGGGTCGCCGCTTCCTTGGCATTCTGCTCGCGCAACTGGGCATCCTTGATGCGGGCCGCCAGCACCTTCAGCGCCTGCGCCTTGTTCTTGTGCTGGCTGCGGTCGTCCTGGCATTCGACCACGATGCCGGTCGGCAGGTGGGTGATGCGTACCGCGGAATCGGTCTTGTTGATGTGCTGGCCGCCGGCGCCGGACGCACGGTAGGTGTCGATGCGTAGCTCGCTCGGGTTGATCGTCACGTCGCTGACCTCGTCGGCCTCTGGCATGATCGCAACCGTGCATGCGGAGGTGTGGATCCGGCCCTGGGTTTCGGTAGCCGGCACGCGCTGCACCCGATGGCCGCCGGACTCGAACTTCAGGCGCGAATAGGCGCCCGCGCCGATGATCCGCACGATGACTTCCTTGTAGCCGCCGACTTCGGATTCGGATGCCGACACCATCTCGACCTGCCAGCGGTTGCGTTCGGCAAAGCGCATGTACATCCGCAGCAGGTCGCCGGCAAACAGCGCCGATTCGTCGCCGCCGGTACCGGCCCGGATTTCCATGAAGATGTTGCGCTCGTCGTTTTCATCCTTCGGCAGCAGCATCTTCTGCAGGTCGATCTCGAGCTGCGCCATGCGGGCTTTGGCGTCATCGATTTCATCCTGCGCGAAATCCTTCATGTCGGGGTCCGACAGCATCTCCTGCGCGGTTCTGGCGTCGGTCTCGGCCAGCGTGTAGTTCGCATACAGCGCCACCAGCGGCTGCAGCTCGGCATGTTCGCGGGTCAGCTTGCGGTAGTTGTCCATGTCGGCCGTGACCTCCGGCTGGGACATCAGGTCGCCGACTTCCTGCAGGCGCTGGGTCAGCTGGTCGAGCTTGGCGGACATCGATGGTTTCATTGCGGTTTTCTGGTTGGATCTTGTGAGATGGGCTGCATTTCGGACAGCCGGATCGAAAATGACGCGGGGCCGCGCAGGCGGCATGGCCGGTCGCCGGCGTCGCTAGCGACGCGAGCGGAACAGTTGTGGCAGCAGCGCCGCCAGACGGGCGCGCTCGTCGCCTTGCGCGTTATGCAGGGCCTGTTGCGGACCGTGCAGGAATTTTGCGGTCAATCCCTTGGACAAGGCTTCCAGAACTGCATCGACGTCGTCGCCGCGCGCCAGCAGCCGCCGGGCGCGGTCCAGCTCGGCCAGCCGCATTGCTTCGCCGCTTTCATGCAGGTCCTGGATCAGTGGGACCACGGTGCGGCTGTCGACCCAGTGCATGAACGACTGGACCCGGGTTTCGATGATCGCCTCGGCCTGGGCGACGGCGGCCTGGCGGCTCTCGACACCGGTCTGCACCACGCCCCCGAGATCGTCGACGGTGTAGAGGAAGACGTCGTCCATGCGCGCGACTTCGCTCTCGATGTCGCGCGGCACCGCCAGGTCGACCATGAACATCGGCTTGTGGCGGCGGCTCTTGATGGCGCGCTCGACCATGCCGAGACCGATGATCGGCAGCGTCGATGCGGTGCATGAGATCACGATATCGTAGTTGGCGAGCTGCTCCGGCAGCGCGGCCAGCCGGATCGCGCGGCCATTGAAGCGGTGCGCCAATGCCTCGCCGCGTTCCAGGGTACGGTTGGCGACCGTCAGGCTTTTCGGCTTGTGGGCAGCGAAGTGGGTGGCGCACAGTTCGATCATTTCACCGGCGCCGATGAACAGCACATGCTGGCCGGCGATGCTGTCGAAGATGCGCTGCGACAGCCGCACGGCGGCGGCGGCCATCGAGACGCTGTGGGCGCCGATCTCGGTGGTGCTGCGCACTTCCTTGGCGACCGCAAACGTGCGCTGGAACATCTGGTGGAGGCAGGTGCCGAGGCCGCCGGCGGCTTCGGCCTGGCGTACCGCGTCCTTCATCTGGCCCAGGATCTGCGGCTCACCGAGCACCATCGAATCGAGGCCGGAAGCGACCCGGAAGGCGTGCCGCACCGCGTGGTCCTGCGGCAGAGTGTACAGGTAGGGCCGCAGGTCGGCGTAAGGCAGGCGATGGTAGTCGGCCAGGAAGTGCGCGGTGGCGTCGATGGCGGCGGTGACATGGCCATCGGTGCTGCGGCCGGCGCTGTTGCCGAGATTGCCGGCGGCATACAGTTCGGTGCGGTTGCAGGTCGACAGGATCGCCGCCTCGTGACTGCCTCCGGTCTGGCCGCGCACATCGTCGGCGCGGCCGAACCAGGCACGCGCCGCCGCCACCGCCTGACCGATCTGGTCAGGCGCGAACGCCACTTTTTCGCGGAGCGAAACCGGTGCGGTGGTGTGGTTGAGGCCGACTGCGATCAGGTGCATGTTCAGGGAGGTGACGATTTGATATCGGTCAGGCGACGCAATTGCACTGCGTGGTGCCTCATTATAGCCGGTTGCCGCAAGCCATCAGCTGGCTATCCCGGGCTTCCCGGCCCGGTGTTACATGGCAGGATCAGGGTAAAACAGGTGCCCTCGCCGGGTGCGCTGACCACGCCGATCTGGCCGTCGTGCCGCTGCACCACGGTCTTGACGAAGACCAGGCCGAGCCCGATGCCATCGTGGCGCGGCTGGTTCGGCAGGTCGACCCGCACGAAACGCTGGAAAAGGCGCTTCTGATCCTCGGGCGCGATGCCGTAGCCGACGTCGCGGATGCTGCATGCCAGATGCGGCGCTGCGGCCGGGTGTGCCGGTTCGTCCTCCTGGCTGCGCGCCAGGCCGCAAACGATACGGGTGCCCTCCGGGCTGTAATTGATCGCGTTCGACAGCAGATTGGTCAGGGCGCGCGTCATCAGTGCGCGGTCGACCAGCACCGGATAGTCATGGGTGTCGTCGATCTCGGTGACGATCTCGATCCGCTTGCCTTTGGCGATGCTCCACATTTCATCGGTCGCATCGAACAGCAGATCCTGGAAATCGACCTCGTCGAGCCGGTACTCGTGGGACTCGGCGCGCGCCAGCTGCACGAAATTGTCCGCCAGCCCGAGCGTGCGGCGGGACGCCTTTTCGATGCGGGCGAACAGTTCGGGCTGCGGTAGCGCCGAGCCGCTGTCTTCCTGCAGTTCCAGCAAGGCCAGGATCGAGGCCTGCGGCGCGCGCATGTCGTGCGACAGGAAGCGCAGGGTTTCGTCGCGGCTGCGCTCGGCCGCGCGGATGGTGGAGATATCGGTCAGGCTGACGATCCATCCGGTCAGCATTTGCGCGCTCGAATAGCATGGCGCGCTCTTGATCAGCAGGTCGCGGCCCTGGTCGTCGACCACGCCGATGCCGTTGGCCAGCGTCGTCACATAGGCCGGGTCGAGCACGCTGCTCCAATGGAACTGGATGTTGGCCGGCAGGTCGATCGGCTGCGGCGCCCGTAGCCGGGACAGCAGGTGAAGCACCGAGGCGCCCAACAGGTCCATGGATCGTTCTGCACCTGCACTGGCGCAAAAGTACGCGTTGGCATGCCGGTTCGCCAGCAGCACTTGGCCGTCGACCGTGGTCACCAGTGTCGCGTCGGGCAGGTTGTCGAGACTGTTGGAGACGAACTTGCGCAGGTCGCGGACCCGGCGCGCAGCGTTCTTCATGGCATTGATGCGGCGCTCCAGCACATCTTCGATTGCGTCGTGGCGCGGGCTGATGGGTACTTCCGGCAGGAGGTGCGGTTCATGGTCGAGCCGGATGAATTCCTGCCCGAGATAGGTAATTGCCGCTTCCAGCCGCCGCCAGCTCCACAGCGGATACGACAGTATCAGGACGATGCCGGCCGCCGATGGCGCGACCCATACACCGGCTCGCAACCCCAGGTAACTTGCCAGTAGCGTCAGGCCCATCAGACTGGCGGCAATCAGCAGCGCCAGACGCGGCGACAGCAGCAGGTACCCGATCATCGCCAGCAACACCGGCAGCGCCGACAGCAATCCGGTCTGCCAGGCCGGCGCGATGGCGATGGCGCGATGGTCGAGCAGGCTGGCCAGGATGTTGGCGTGGATCTCGACGCCCGGCATCGCACCGGCATTGCCCGACACAGGCGTCGGATAGGAATCGGTGAGCCCTAGCGCGGTCGCGCCGACCAGCACGTATTTGTCACGAAAAAATTCCGGCGGCACCTCGCCGCGCAGCACCGAGACGTACGGCACCGACTGGAACTGGCCACTGGCCGCGAACGGAATATGCAACTGGTCGGCCCGCCGCCAGGCCATCGGCGCTGCCGCCGCGGGCGTGCCGGTAACTGCCGGCGCGACGCGCACCATCGCTTGCTTTTGCGTCAGCGCGAGCGCGAAGTGCGGCCACCAGCGGCCATCGAGTCCTTCCTGCAGGAATACGCTGCGCACCACGCCGTCGCTGTCATGCTCGAGGTTGATGTGCCCCAGCGCCATGGCGGCATCGGCGAGCGGCGCGATCGGTAGACCAGCCGCCAGCCCGGTGCCGGGATTGGTGATCACGACCGGCAGCACGGTGACGGCGTTGCGCAGCAAGGCGGCGCGCAGCGCGGCATCGCCGGCACCGAGTGCGGGGCCGCTGGTTTCCGGCTCCAGCAGGATCACGTCGAGCGCGACGGCGCGCGGCTTCGCCGGCGTCAGGCGATCGAGCAGCTGCGCATGCCGCTCGCGCGGCCACGGCCAGCGGCCGAGCTGCTGCAGGCTGAAGTCGTCGATGGCGATGATGATGATGTCGTCATGGCGCGGTTGCGTGATCGCACTGAGAAACTTGTCGTACAGCGTCTGGTCGAGGCGGCCGAGGCCGTTTTGCCAGCCCAGCACGCCAGCCAGGATGGTCAGCAGCAGGGCTAACGCCAGCCAGTCGCGCAGCGCCATGCGCCGGCGCAGGCGCAGCATGCGGTGCAGCCCGGCGCGGCTGCGCCAGGTGTTCCGGCCAGCCGAGGGATCGAGGGGAGCGGGTGGCGGCACCTCTTTCAGCATGCGCGGCCCGACGGCAAGATGTGCGGGGTGCTCAACGGCCCGGCGTCGCGCGGCTCTGGCGGACGGCGATCGGGCTGCCGTCGTTCATCACCCATTGATCGGTGACGATGAAGGGCTGCGCCAGCGACGCTGCCCGGACATTGCCTTTCGCGTCGAGCAGTTCGACCCGCGCGTAATAGGTGCCGAACGGCGGACGCGGCAGGCGCGCCTCGCCGGTTGTGCCGACGCGGCTGCCGAGCAGGTAGGTGAAATCGCTGTCGCGTGCCAGTTGCAGGCGCATCGGCTGGCCGGCAACCGGGGGCCATCGCAGCGTCACGCTGCGCTCGTCGCTGGTAGCGATGGCCGGCGGGGCAGGACTGGCGCGCAGGTCATCCGCCGTGCCGGCATTGCTGATGCGCAGGCTGATCGATTCGATGCCGGCGAAACCCTCCAGCCCGAAACGGTCGATTGCCGACACGCGGGCGTAATAATCGCCGTCGGCCACACCGTCGATGCGGAGTATGGCCGACGGAGCGCGGGTTTCGGCAATCAGGTTGAGCGCCTCCGGATCGGTGGCGATCTGCAGACGGTAGGCATGCGCACCGGGCACGGCGAGGACGGCAATGCGCGTCGCGGGGTACTCGGTCCGGCCGCTGCCAGGCGCAGGCACCAGGCGCGGCGCACGCAGCAGGTCGATCGCCGGCCCAACGGTGCGGCCATCGATGATGTCGCCTTTACCGCCGCTCAGCACCAGGGTATCGACCGCACCGGCGTTGCCGGCCGTAGCGACGGCGACCTTGCCGTCGAGCGTTTCGGTGGCAATCCGGGTAGATTTGCCTTCCCCGAGGAGCTCGACCCGGAAATGCGTTCCTCGCACACCGGCCACCGACAACGGCGTGCGTACTTCGTATCGCCCGCGATTGGCCTGCAGCGGCGTGACCAGCGATTCCACACCGCCGCGCAGCAACAGCACCTCGGTGCGCGGACTGTTGAGGTAACGCGCGGTGCGTAACCTGGCGATCCGAACGCGGGAATGCGAGGGTAGCGAAATTCGGGATTGATCGGCCAGCACCAGTGTCAGGAAGCTGTTGGCGCCGGTGTCGATGCGGGTGCCTTCGAGTACCGTCCCGCCCAGCGACAGGCGGGTGCTGGTCCCATCGGGGGCGATGGCGGCAATCGCGCCCGTCATGGCCGCGACCGTCGCTTTTGCCGGTGTGTCGCCAAGCAGTTCTCCGGGAATCAGGATTGCGGTACCGATCGGGATCGCGCTGTCCTTGTCGATCCGGTTGAGCTTGCCGAGCGCAACCCAGTTGCTGCTCTTGTCAGTGAATTGCAGGGCGATCGAAATGAGGGTGTCGCCGGCGCGGGCAAAGTAAGTGATGCTCGCACTGCCGACGCTGACACTGCCCGGCGCGCCGCTGGCGGCAGGTCCCGCGCTGACCGGTTGCGGCGCGGCGAGCGGGGGTCCGGCACTGCCGCCGCTGGCCGCTGCAGCGTGCCCCAGCCAGAGCGCGAGGCAGCACGTCAGCGCGAGTGCGCAAGCCGGTCGGTCGCAGCGAGACATCGGAAGGCGGAAAATACCCATGTCAGTTCCAGTCGCCATGGCACACCGCGCCGTCCGGCCGCGGTTAACCGGCTATCTGTTCCAGCCGATAGCCGTAGCTGTAGACCGGCGCAAGTCGAAAACCGTTCTCTGGGCGCAATTGTAGCTTGCTTCTTACTCTGGAGACATGTGTGTCCATCGTGCGCGACGGAATTTCCACGTCCCGCGACCAGACCGCTTCCAGGATGTAGGCGCGCGACAGCGGCCGCCCCAGGTTGCGGAAGAACAGCAGCGCCAGATCGAACTCTTTTTGTGTCACATCCACCGGTTTGCCGGCCACGATCAGGCGTCCGGTACGCGACTCGAAGATATAGTCGCCAAACTGGATCTGCTCGACCGTGTTCTGGCTGGGATAGGCCCGGCGCAGCAGCGCCTGCACCCGCGCCACCAGTTCGCCGCGCCGGATCGGCTTGATCATGTAGTCGTCCGCCCCGGCAGCCAGCCCGGCGACGATGTCGTCTTCGCCGGAGCGGCTGGTCATGAACAGCACCGGCAGGGTCGACGGCAGTTTCTCGCGCGACCAGCGCAACACGTCGGCGCCGCTCAGGTCCGGCACCTGCCAATCGATGATCAGCATGTCGAAGCTTTCACGGCGCAGCTGGTTGACCATTTCCTTGCCGCTTTGAAAGGCATGGCAGACATGGCCAGCGGCATTCAGCACCTGTGACACCAGGTCGGTCTGGCTGCGGTCGTCATCGAGTACGGCGATTCTCATGATCTGGCTATCCCTAAAAGATAAATCTGCAATGTCACCAATTTAACAAAGTTTCATTTGCGCAGGTTTGTTACGCGAGAATTGACACAATTGTTCACGATTGGGTGCGACGCTGCATCCGCCAGCGTCCCAACGCGTCACACCGGTAAAACGCCCGGTCGCCTGCGTTGCCATTCACTTATGGCCAAGACTTATCCGCTACTTACAATACGAACCGCCAATGCGATGCGTACAGCTGATCTGAAATTGATTGCTGACCTTCAGTGACTGGACGACCATCACCGCCACATCGTGCGCGAGTTTGTCCGCCTCATTGCTCGCACCCATTTGCAGACCAAGGATGCAGCCGATGCCGCAAGTGCTACGGGCGTCGCCGCGATTGATGTCCTGACCAATCCTTGAAAGCACGCCTGATGGCGCGACGCCAGCGCCCCATCAGGACGAAAAAAAACCGGACGCTGCGTGTGCAGTCGTCCGGTTTTTCGTGATGTCGCGTAGCGTGACGATCAGGCCTTCTTGACGTACGCGCTGCACCATCCGGCTGCTGCCACGGACTTGGCCGGGAACAGGGCGCAGTTGCCACGGCCGGTTGCCGGACCCTGGTACAGCTGGCAGGTAGCGCAATGCTGGCCAGCCGCATATTTTGGAAACTTTACCTTGTCAGCCTTGGTCGCGTCGTCCTTGTAACCGAGAGCGACGGCTTGCGGATCTGTTTCTGCCACGGGAGGTGCATCGGCAGCGCGGGCCAGCGAAGCGAGCGTCAAAGCAGCGGAGCCTGCCAGGGAGTGGATGACGAATGTACGGCGGTTCATGTTCATGTGGATCAATCCTTCAAGTCAGAAAAATCGGTACGGGAAACGGCTGTGTCCTGCTGTACACAACGCGCCGAGTCTACCATCGTTGACATTATTTTCACTGTTGGCTTTCACGCTTTGCGCGGACCCGGTATTCGAGAGCACCGCGAAAAGCCGAACGCACCTGCCGGCATGCCGTAAAAATATTTCGCAACTGGCTGCATCCGAACGG
>JACMOV010000171.1 GCA_014377845.1 Herminiimonas sp. | reverse complement strand
CGGCCGTCCGCTGCCGCCGCGCCCAGCACCGGCGCGCGGAATGCCTGCCGCGCATAGACCGGCAGGGTCGAACGGGCGACGCTGGCGTTGGCGGAAGCCGAGTACGAACCGTCCGCCGCATGCACGCCGGTACGGCCATCGAACACCCATGCCGGCAGCGGCGCGGTCGATAGCGCCAGTCCGGCGTCGATGTCTTCCTTGACCCAGGTCGCGACCTGCTGCCAGCCTGCTGCTTGCCAGGTCTCGAATGGTCCGTGGTTCCAGCCGAAACCCCAGCGCAGCGCGAAATCGACGTCGCGCGCATTGTCGGCGATGGTATCCAGATGCACCGCGATGTAATGGAACGCATCCCGGAAAATCGCCCACAGGAACTTCGCCTGCACATTGGTCGAATCATGCAGCGCCTTCATGCGCTTGACCGGGTCCTTCTCTTTCAGGATGCGCGCCACCAGGTCGTCGGCCTTGCCGCCGCCGGTGACGTAATCGCCCGTGGCCGGATCGAGGCGCAGGATGTCCTTGCCGACCTTCTTGTAGAAACCGGCGCCGGTCTTCTGGCCGAGCGCACCGGCGGCGACCAGCTTGGCCAGCACCTCCGGCGTCTTGTAGACCGCAAAGAACGGATCGTCGGCGAGCGTGTCCTGCATCGTCTTGATGACATGGCCCATGGTGTCGAGGCCCACGACGTCGGCGGTGCGGAAGGTGCCCGACTTGGCGCGGCCGAGCTTGGCGCCGGTCAGGTCGTCGACCACGTCGCAGGAAAGGCCGAATTTTTCCGCTTCATGGATCGTGGCCAGCATGCCGAAGATGCCGACCCGGTTGGCGATGAAGTTCGGCGTGTCCTTGGCGCGGACCACGCCCTTGCCCAGCGTGGAGGTGAGAAAGCTCTCCAGCTGATCGAGGATTTCCGGACGGGTGGCGGCGGTCGGAATCAGCTCGACCAGGTGCATGTAGCGCGGCGGATTGAAGAAGTGCACGCCGCAGAAGCGCGCCTTCAGTTCTGCGTCGAAGCCCTCTGACAATGCCGTGATCGACAATCCCGAGGTGTTGGAAGCGAAGATCGCGTTCGGCGCGATGTGCGGCGCGACCTTCTTGTAGAGGTCGTGTTTCCAGTCCATCCGTTCGGCGATCGCTTCGATGATCAGATCGCAGCCTTCGAGCAGCGCCAGGTCGTCGGCGTAGTTGGCGACTTCGATCAGGGCTGCGTGATCCTTGTTGCCGAGCGGCGCCGGGCTGAGCTTTTTAAGGTTCTCGATGGCGCGCAGCACGATGCCGTTTTTCGGACCCTCCTTTGCGGGCAGGTCGAACAGCACGACCGGCACGCGGGCATTGATGCAGTGGGCGGCGATCTGCGCACCCATGACACCGGCGCCGAGGACGGCGACTTTCTTGACGATGAAATTGGACATGGTGGAATCCTTGAAACGACGGCGCAAGGCGAACTGCCCTGCGCCGGTCTGAAAAGCCCGCGGGACCATGCATGCACATCGGTCCCGGGGGCATCAATGGTCACGTAACGACCTTAGATGAGATCGGCGTCCAGCGCCATGAGGTTCGACGCGCCGGAGCGCGCCTGGCGGATCAGCATCGCGGTTTCCGGCAGCAGGCGGGCGAAATAGAAACGCGCCGTGCCGAGCTTGGAGGCATAGAACTTGTCGCCACCGCTTTCCTTTTCCAGGGCGATCTTCGCCATGCGGGCAAAGAAGTAGGCGTAGACCATGTGACCGACCACGCGCAGGTACGGCACGCAGGCCGCGCCGACTTCATCCTGGTTCTGGAACGCCTTCATGCCGATTTCCATGGTCAGCTTGGTGACCTTGTCGCCGAGGTCGGCCAGTGGCGTGATGAATTCCGACATCGCTTCGTCGGTGCCGTTTTCTTCGACGAAGGCCTGCACCTGCGCGCCGAATTTCTTCAGCTTGGCGCCGTTGTCCATCAGGACCTTGCGGCCCAGCAGGTCGAGCGACTGGATCGTGTTGGTGCCTTCGTAGATCATGTTGATGCGCGAATCGCGCACGTACTGTTCCATGCCCCATTCGGCGATGTAGCCGTGGCCGCCGAAGACCTGCATCGCTTCCGAGGTCGCGATCCAGGCATTGTCGGTGAGGAAGGCCTTGATGATCGGTGTCAGCAGCGCGACCTGATCGGCGGCTTCCTTGCGCACTTCTTCGTCGGGGTGGTTGAGTTCACGGTCGATCTGCAGCGCAACGTAGGAGCTGAATGCACGTCCGCCTTCGGCATAGGCCTTGGCGGTCAGCAGCATGCGCCGCACGTCGGGATGCACGATGATCGGATCGGCTGGCTTGTCCGGCGCCTTGACGCCCGACAGGCTGCGCATCTGGATGCGGTCCTTGGCGTACACCAGCGCATTCTGATACGCCACTTCTGTCAGGCCGAGGGACTGCATGCCCACGCCGAGGCGGGCCGCATTCATCATCACGAACATGGCGTTCAAGCCCTTGCCGGGCTGGCCGATGATCCAGCCGGTCGCCGCGTCCAGGTTCATCTGGCAGGTGGAGTTGCCGTGGATGCCCATCTTCTCTTCGATCGCGCCGCAGAAGATCGGATTGCGCGCGCCGGGCGAGCCGTCCGCATTCGGCAGGAACTTCGGCACCAGGAACAGCGAGATACCCTTGGTGCCGGCCGGCGCATCCGGCAGCCGCGCCAGCACCAGGTGGATGATGTTGGCGGCCATGTCATGTTCGCCGGCAGAGATGAAGATCTTGCCGCCGCTGATCTTGAAGGAGCCATCCGCCTGCGGGTCCGCCTTCGAGCGCAGCATGCCAAGGTCGG
>JACMOV010000170.1 GCA_014377845.1 Herminiimonas sp. | reverse complement strand
TCTTCGATGTGGGAAGACCTGGAAGCCGGCCGGCGCACCGAAGTCGATTATCTGAACGGCGCAATCGTCACCCTGGCAGCAACGATCGGCCGCAGTGCGCCATGCAATGCACGCATCGTGGCACTGGTGCGCGCGGCGGAGCAGGGTGCGCGCGCGCCGATTGCGGACGCGCAGCTTTACAGGAGGCTGATGTCGGATCAGTGACCGTATCGCTGCGCTGGTCGTTGTCACACCACGCCAAATGGCAAAAGGCTTCAGTCCGCAATCACGCGTACTGAAGCCTTTTGCCTGAAAGCGGCTACCGTTCAATCTGTGTTTGACGGGCGCGCGCGATCCGGGATCGCGTAGCAGCCTGCCAATCAGCGACTAGCGGCTTGCCATCCCCAGCAGCATCTCGTTCAAGCGCCGTACGAAGCCGCTCGGATCGGTCAGCGCGCCGCCCTCGGCCAGCAGGGCCTGGTCGAACAGGATATGCGACCAGTCGTCGAACTTGGCATCCTCGTACTTCAGGCGCTGCACCAGCGGATGATCCGGATTGATTTCCAGGATCGGCTTGGCGTCCGGCGCATTCTGGCCGGCTGCCTTCAGCATGCGCATCAGGTTACCGGACAGCTCATTCTCGTCAGCCACCAGGCAGGCCGGCGAATCCGTCAGGCGGAAGGTGACGCGCACATCCTTGGCCTTGTCGGCCAGTGCGGTCTTCATCTTGCCGACCAGGTCGTGGTACTGGACTTCGGTTTCTTCGTGCTGCTTTTTCTCGGCTTCGTCCTCGAGCTGGCCGAGATCGAGGCCGCCCTTGGCGACCGAGGCCAGTTCCTTGCCTTCGAAATCCTGCAGGAACGACAGCATCCATTCATCGACGCGGTCGGTCAGCAGCAGGACTTCGACGCCTTTCTTGCGGAATATCTCGAGGTGCGGACTGTTCTTGGCGGCGGCATAGGTTTCGCCGGTGGCGTAGTAGATCTTGTCCTGGCCTTCCTTCATGCGCGCCACGTAATCGGCGAACGACACGGTCTGCGCATCGGTGTCGCCGTGGGTCGAGGCGAAGCGCAGCAGCTTTGCCAGCCGCTCCTTGTTGCCGGAATCCTCGCCGATGCCTTCCTTCAGCACCTGCCCGAACTCCTTCCAGAACGTGGCGTACTTGTCCTTTTTTTCCGGCTCGTCGGCATTGGCCAGTTCTTCCAGCATCGACAGCACGCGCTTGGTGGACCCTTCGCGGATCACCTTGACGTCGCGTGACTCCTGCAGCAGTTCGCGCGAGACGTTCAGCGGCAGGTCGTTGGAGTCGATCACGCCCTTGACGAAGCGCAGGTACACCGGCATCAGCTGCTCGGCATCGTCCATGATGAAGACGCGCTTGACGTAAAGCTTGATGCCGCCGCGCTTGTTGCGGTCCCACAGGTCGAAGGGCGCGCGCGCCGGGATGTAGAGCAGCTGGGTATATTCACTGCGGCCTTCGACCCGGTTGTGGGTCCAGGTCAGTGGCGCTTCGAAGTCATGCGAGACATGCTTGTAGAACTCGGTGTACTGCTCGTCGGTGATGTCGGACTTGCTGCGGGCCCAGAGTGCGCTCGCCTGGTTGACGGTTTCGAGTTCGTCGCGGACGACGGTTTCTTTCTTCTCTTCGTCCCATTCTTCCTTCTGCATCAGGATTGGCAGCGAAATATGATCGGAGTACTTGCGGATGATCGATTTCAGCTTCCAGGACGACAGGAATTCATCCTCGCCTTCGCGCAGGTGCAGGGTGATGCTGGTGCCGCGCTGCGGCTTGTCGATCGCTTCGACCGTGAAGTCGCCGGCGCCTTCGGATTCCCAGCGCACGCCATCGGTGGCGGGGGTGCCGGCACGTCGGGTGTCGACGGTGATGCGGTCGGCGACGATGAACGCGGAATAGAAACCGACGCCGAACTGGCCGATCAGCGCCGCATCCTTCTGCTGGTCGCCGGACAATTTCGAGAAGAATTCACGGGTGCCGGACTTGGCGATCGTGCCCAGGTGCTCGATGGCGTCGACGCGGCTCATGCCGATACCATTGTCGGCGATGGTGATGGTGCGGGCATCCTTGTCGAAGCTGACCTTGATCTGCAGGTCGGGGTCGTTTTCGAACAACGCGCCATTGTTGATGGCTTCGAAGCGCAGCTTGTCGGCGGCGTCGGACGCATTCGAAATCAGCTCGCGCAGGAAGATTTCCTTGTTCGAGTACAGCGAGTGGATCATCAGCTGCAGCAGCTGTTTGACTTCTGCCTGGAACCCCAGTGTCTGCTTTTCGGATACGACCATTGTTAACCTCGGAAATAAAATAAGTTTTTAGCAAGCGTGGCCTGCGCGGCGCCGGCACTTCGGACCCGAACGCTGCGTTGTGTTACCAGAGGTTGGGATGGAAAAAGCAATTTCAAGCGCCGGATTGGGGCGGGTTGTGCCGCCCATGAAAGAAATTGCTTGTTTCATAACATTTCGCTGCCCGGCCGGTTATGCGTCGTCATGGCGGGCATCTGCCCAAGGAACGCCGAATTTGCGATAATCGGAAGCAATCCATCGCGCGATACCGGTCCTGTCTTCCTTGTCTGGCATCGCCGTCACTCTTTTCGGAGCATCTCATGTCCTTTTACACCAAGCTCGAGAGCCTCGGCATCAGCCTGCCCGCCGTCGCCACGCCTGCCGCCGCCTACGTGATGCATGCGCAGACCGGCAATACCGTTTTCCTGTCCGGCCATATCGCCAAGAAGGACGGCAAGCCGTGGGTCGGCCAGTTCGGCCGCAACATCGGCACCGAGGAGGGCAAGCTGGCCGCCCGTGCGGTCGCGATCGATCTGATCGCCACGCTGGAGGCAGCCTGCGGCGGTGACCTGAACCGGGTGCGCCGGATCGTCAAGGTCATGAGTCTCGTCAATTCCACCAGCGACTACACCGAGCAGCACCTCGTCACCAACGGCGCATCGGAGCTGTTCGGCGAGGTCTTCGGCGAGCAGGGCAAGCATGCCCGTTCCGCTTTCGGCGTGGCGCAGATCCCGATGGGCGCCTGCGTCGAAATCGAACTGATCGCCGAAATCGGCTGATCCTGCCGGCTCCACCACCTGGCAGCAAGACCGCAGCATTGAAACGCCGCACCATTGGCGCACTGCAGCACCGCACCACGCGTCCCATTATTTCGAGAGCCACGCATGAAACCAGAACATCCGCATCCGATCCAGTGGCGCTTTTCACAGCGCGCACAACAGCTGCAAAGCTCGGTGATCCGTGAAATTCTGAAGGTCACCATGCGTCCGGAAATCATTTCCTTCGCTGGCGGGTTGCCGTCGCCGCTGACCTTCCCGGTCGAAACGATGCGCGCTGCATTCGACACGGTGCTCTCCCGCGACGGCAAGGTGGCGCTCCAGTACGGGCCATCCGATGGCTATCCGCCCCTACGGGAATGGATCGCCGATTCGCTGTCCACCGATACCTGCCGGATCACGCCGGACCAGGTGCTGATGGTCTCGGGTTCGCAGCAGGGCCTGGATTTGCTGGGCAAGGTGCTCATCGACGAAGGCAGCAAGGTGCTGGTCGAGACGCCGAGTTACCTGGGCGCGCTCCAAGCCTTTTCGGTCTATCAGCCCGAGTTCGTGTCGGTGCCCACCGATGAAGGCGGCGTGATCCCGGAAGCCGTCGGTACCCTCGGTGCGGATGCGCGGCTGCTGTACGCGCTGCCGAACTTCCAGAATCCGACCGGCCGCACGCTCTCAATGGAGCGGCGCGTGAAGCTGGTCGATACCTGCGCGGCGCTCGGCCTGCCGCTGATCGAGGACAATCCCTACGGCGACCTCTGCTACAGCGGCGAGCCACTGCCAAAGATGCTGAACATGAATCCGCAGGGCGTACTCTACATGGGGTCGTTCTCCAAGGTACTGACACCCGGCATCCGGCTCGGCTACGTGGTGGCGCCCGTACCGCTGGTGCGCAAGCTGGAACAGGCCAAGCAGGCCGCCGACCTGCATACCGCGCAATTGACACAGATGGTGGTGCACGAGGTGGTCAAGGACGGCTTCCTGACGACGCACATTCCGACGATCCGCACGCTCTATGCTGAACAGTGCCAGGCGATGCTCGATGCCCTGCAGGCGTTCTTCCCGCCGTCGGTGATCTGGACCCGTCCCGAAGGCGGCATGTTCATCTGGGTCACGCTGCCCAAGCACATCGACAGCATGGCCCTGCTGGATGAAGCGATCGCGCAGAACGTCGCGTTCGTTCCCGGCGCATCGTTCTACGCGAACGATCCGCAGAAGCACACGCTGCGCTTGAGCTTCGTGACGGTGCCGCCGGCTCGCATCCGCGAAGGCGTGGCGATCCTGG
>JACMOV010000169.1 GCA_014377845.1 Herminiimonas sp. | reverse complement strand
CGACGACGCCGTTCGACATGGTGGTGCTGAACAACGTGGACCCCTATCAACTGGCGCTGGACGCGATCCGGCGCATTCCCCGGCTGGCGGGCCAAGTGGAGGCGGAAACCGCGCGCTTTGAGGCCAGCCTGCAGCGCCACAAGCGCTACATCGCCGAGCATGGCGACGACATGCCCGAGATCCTGGACTGGCGTTGGTCGCCGGCGAAGACCGACTCGTGAGCGCGCCGAATATCCTGGCGCTGAACAGCGGCTCGTCATCGCTGAAGTTCGGTTTGTTCCGTGTCGACGCGGCAGGGGCCGAGAAGCTGTTGAGCGAGACCTTTTCCACGGCTTCCACGGCTGACCACCCGGACGCGATGGCCCGTGTCGCCAGCGCCCTGGCGGCGTCCGGGATGCCGGCACCCGACGCCATCGGGCACCGCATCGTGCACGGCGGGCCTGCGCTGCGCCAACATTGCCGTATCAACGACGCGGTGCTGCGGCAATTGCAAGCCGCTGCGGCCTTCGCGCCGCTGCACACACCCGCCGCGCTGGCGCTGATCCGATCCACGCAGACGCACTTTCCCGGCATTGCGCAAGTGGCGTGTTTCGACACCCAGTTCCATGTCGGCCTGCCGGATGTGGCGCGTGTGCTGCCGATCGCCCGAGAGTTGTTGTCGGAAGGCGTGCAACGCTACGGATTCCACGGCCTGTCGCTGGAATCCATCGTGCGACAACTCGGCGATGTTGTGCCGCAGCGTCTGGTCATCGCCCACCTCGGCAACGGCGCCAGCATCACGGCGCTGAAGGCAGGCCAATCGATCGACACCAGCATGGGCTTGACGCCCAGTGGCGGCGTCATCATGGGCACGCGCAGCGGCGACCTCGACCCCGGCGTGTTGGTGTACCTGCTGCGCGAGAAGAAGCTCGATGCCGCTGGGCTCGACGCATTGATCGATCAACGCTCCGGCCTGCTTGGCATATCCGGGCTCAGCGGCGACATGCGGCGCCTGCACGAAGCAGCTGCATCGAACCGCGATGCACGGCTTGCCATCGAGATGTTCTGCTATTCGGTGCGCAAGCAGTTGGCGGCGATGATCGCCGTGCTTGGTGGCGTGGACATGCTCGTCTTCACCGGCGGCATCGGCGAGAACGACGCGCAGGTGCGCGCGGAAATCTGCCACGGCCTGTCGTGGACCGGCATCAGCCTCGACGAAGTGCGCAACCGCGACGTGAGCAACGCGCTCATCAGCGCAGGTGCATCGCGCTGCCAGGTGCTTGTGCTCGCCTCGCAGGAGGACGAGCAGATCGCCCGCCATGCATGGGGCTTGCTCAAATGACGGCAGGGGCGGCGGCAACGGCAGCCGGCAGCGGCACTGAAATTGGCGACGCGTCGATCATGGAGGCCGACGCGGTGGCGGCGGCACTGGGTGTGGATGTCGAGGCCGGCCTGAGCGCGCAGGAGGCCGCGAGCAGGCTCGCGCAGCACGGGCCCAACGAACTGCGCGCGGCACCGCCGGTACCGGCTTGGCGGCGTGCGCTGGCGCAGTTCCAGGACCCGCTGATCTACCTGCTGCTGGCGGCGGTGGCCGTGGCCCTGGTGGCCTGGTGGGTCGAAGGCACGGCTGCACAAGGGCGGGGCTGGCCGGTGGACGCCATCGTCATCGCCGCCGTCATTCTGCTGAACGCGGTGATCGGCCATGTGCAGGAAGCGAAGGCGCAGAACGCGGTGGCTGCGCTCGCCAAGATGACGGCTGCGACGGCAGCCGTGCTGCGCGACGGCAAACCGCAGCGCGTGCCCAGCGCCGAGCTGGTGCGTGGCGACGTGCT
>JACMOV010000168.1 GCA_014377845.1 Herminiimonas sp. | reverse complement strand
GGGGATGTGCCGGAATATGTCGTGTTCCCGAACCCGAAGGTGCTGGTGGGACAGCGCGCCGGACTGATGGTGGTGCGCGAGGATGGCGCTTCAGCAAACGCCGCGTCGGTCGATCAGCAATAGTCTTTGATCACTGCGCGTACTCCCGCTGCAGCCTTTTTTCCAACCGGCGCCGCAACGCCCCGGAGCACGTGCCGATGCCCCAGTCAATCAACGCCGCGGCGACGTACGGCGGCAACGGCCGTGATCATGCCGGACCTGCTGCATGGCTTCCGATGGTACTTCTGGGCTGCTGGATGTTGGACGCGGTTTCAGGCGTGGGAAGATCCGATCAGTCGCCTGAGCGCATCGAAATCGACCGGCTTGACCATGTGATGATCGAAGCCTGCGGCTGCGGTCTTGGTGCGGGCATCCGACTGGCCCCAGCCGGTGAGGGCCACGATCGTGATGCCGGCGGCGCCGGGTTGGGAGCGGATGCGCCGCACGGTGTCGTAGCCATCGATGCCGGGCATGCCCAGGTCCATGACGATGAAGTTGGGCATGTGCTTCTGCACCGCTGCGATCGCATCGAAGCCATCGTAGGCCGTGGCAACGTCGAACCGCTCGAACTCGAACAGAGCCTGCAGCATGTTGGCGGCATCCTGGTTGTCATCGACGACCAGAATTGATGGTCGCGTAGAAGCAGACTCGGTGTGCGGTTGGTCCGCCTCGTCGACGGCGACATGCTCGGTCACGCCGATCACGATCGGCAGGCTGACCGTAAATTCACTGCCGTGCCCGAGGCCTTCGCTGTCGACCTTGATCGTCCCGTGGTGCATTTCCGTAAACCGCTTCGACAGGTTCAGGCCGATGCCGAGGCCGCTGGTGACCGGTCCGGCCACCGGCTTGAGTTGTGCGAACAGGTCGAAGATCGATTCGAAGACGCCGCGTTCGATGCCGATGCCGGTGTCGCGAACCGTAAAAACGACGCTCGCGCCTTCGACTCGTGCCCGCAGCCAGATGTGGCCGTGGGGCGGCGTGAACTTGATCGAATTGATGAGGATATTGGCGACGATCTGGATCACGCGAGCATAGTCGGCGAGCAGTTCGACCTGCTCTTGCGGAACCTCGGTCTCGACCGTCAGCAATTTCACCTGCGCGGACGGCGCGGCCAGCTCGAGCACGTGTTCGATCACCGCCGGCAGGAAGAAGGTCTCCGGCTGCAATACGATCTTGCCGTTGGTAATGCGGGCAACGTCGAGCAGATCATCGACCAGCCGGGTCAGGTGGGTAACCTGACGTTCGACCACGGTGCTCACCTTGGACACGGCCGGTACGCCCGGATAAAGATGCTTCAGGATGCCCATCGAATTACGGATCGGCGCCAGAGGATTGCGCAGCTCATGGCCCAGGCTGGCCAGAAATTCATCCTTGCGCTGGCTGCCTTCGCGCACCTGGAATTGCTTCTGACGCGCCCGCAGTGCGGTGCGCAACGCGCTCACCAGCGCCAGTGTCCGGACCGGTCGCTCGAGCAAGGTGACGTTGCCGAGAAGGTCCAGCGCTCTCGACAGCGACGGCGCATCCGCGCCGCGCTGCGTCAACACCAGGATCGGCACGTCCGACCAGGCCGGCTGTCCGGCAACGAAGTCTGCCAGGGGCTGCAGCGCGCTGCCGAGCGCTTCTTCAACCGTCAGCACGGCGCCCACACCGAGGTCAAGCTCGCGAATCAGTTCTTCAATCGTGCGGCACACTTTGGCCGCGATGCCAGCGGCGCCGAGAACGATCTGGGTCAGTTCGGCCTCGCGCCCGATCGGTGCGTGGATGAGTATAGAATTTTGCATCGATATCCCGTGTCAGCCGGCAGTCGCTGTGGCCGGACTCTTCGGCACGAGCAGACCGGGTATGCCGCTGAGAATGCCATCCAAGCCCTTCAGTACCGCCCCGACCTGAATGCCGTCGGCGTCCAGCGCGAAGTGCCGGATCGTGCGCTCGTGCATGCTGCTGCGCTTCTTGAAAACCGAGATCGCCTGCTGCACCGCGCCGGTCATCTCGACGGAGCGCAGCTCCACGCTGGTTTCGGCAAGGGTGATGTAGACCACGCTCTTGCCGATTCGCGCGCCTTCGTTCAGAAAATGCATCGCAAGCGTGGTCTTGCCGGTGCCAGGTTCGCCTTCGACCAGATAAAGCCGGTCACGGGTCAGGCCGCTACTCAGGATGATGTCCAGCCCGGGGATGCCGGTCGACAGAAATGCGCTGGTATCGCCGTTTTGGAGCACGTTGTTTTCTACTGGATTTTTTAGATTGTTGTCC
>JACMOV010000167.1 GCA_014377845.1 Herminiimonas sp. | reverse complement strand
TGCACCAAACGCATGCCAGGCAACGGATTCGGGCGCATGCTGTCGGTTGCGCGACCAATCGTCGTGCAATCGCCGCGGGCTCCGTGCGCGCTTCGACCTCTACCATCCAGACCATGCCGATCCATTACCTGCGACAGCTGACCGGAAAGACCCGCACGGTGCGGTCGAATCAACAGCTCGGACTGGCGCTGACATTTATCGCCGGCGCGACCAATGCCGGCGGTTTTCTCGCGGTACACCAGTACACGTCGCACATGACCGGCATCGTCTCCAGCATGGCCGATCGCCTGGCGCTGGGCGAAGTCGCGCTGGCGCTGGCCGGTCTCGGTGCGCTGCTCTCATTCATTGCCGGATCGGCCATCTCGGCGATCCTGATCAACTGGGGGCGGCGTCAAAAGATGCACAGCGAATATGCTGCACCGCTGCTGGTCGAAGCAGTATTGCTGCTGCTGTTCGGTTTGCTCGGCGCCCGGCTGGAGGAGCACGCAACACTGTTTGTGCCCTGGACCGTGATGCTGCTGTGCCTGATCATGGGACTGCAGAACGCCATCATCACCAAGATTTCCCATGCCGAGATCCGCACCACGCACGTCACCGGCCTGGTGACCGACCTTGGCATCGAACTCGGCAAGCTGGCCTACTGGAACGGTGCGCAGGTGCCCGGCAGTGGGCCGCCGGTGCTGGCAAACCGGCCCCGCCTGCGGTTGCTCTGCGCGCTGCTCTGCATGTTTTTCGTCGGCGGCCTGGTCGGCGCGCTTGGCTTCAAGACCATTGGCTTCCTCGCCACCATCGTGCTGTCGGCGCTGCTGTTGTTCCTGGCGATCGTGCCGGTCTTCGACGACCTGAACGCAGCCGTCGAAAGAGCGCGCGCCCGGCTGCGCAAGCTGCAGTGACAGCAGGGCGGCTGCAGGTTTGTACGACAAGCCAGTACACCGCGGCGAACCGTGTCTTGGAGATCGCGCTAATGCGGCCAGTCGTATTCAATGATCAGCGGCGCATGGTCGCTGAAGCGGGTGTCCTTGTAGATCGCACTGCCGCGGGCGACTGCCGCAATGGCCGGCGAGGTGATGTGGTAGTCGATGCGCCACCCCACATTGTTGGCCCAGGCATTGCCGCGGTTGCTCCACCAGGTGTAGTGATCGGCGCCGGGTTCGATCCGGCGGAACACGTCGACCAGTGCGATCTCCTCGAAGATCCGGGTCAGCCAGGCGCGCTCTTCCGGCAGGAAGCCGGAATTCTTCTGGTTGCTTTTCCAATTCTTGAGATCGATCGGATGATGCGCGATGTTCCAGTCGCCGCAGATCACGATCTCGCGCCCGCTCGCCTTCAGCGCGGCGAGATGGGGAAAGAATACCGCCATGAAGCGGAACTTGGCGAGCTGCCGCTCCGGACTCGACGAGCCTGACGGGCAGTACACCGAGATCACCGAGAGGTTGCCGAAGTCGCACTGGATGTAACGGCCCTCGGCATCGAATTCGGTATCGCCGAAACCGGTGGTGATGGCATCGGGTTCGCGCCTGCAGTAGATGCCGGTGCCTGCATAGCCTTTTTTTTCTGCATGATGGAAGTGGCCGTGATAGCCGCCCGGGCGCATGAATTCCGGCGTCATGTCCTCGGCCTGGGCGCGGATTTCCTGCACGCAGACGACGTCGGCGTCCTGCGCCACCATCCACTCGAAGAACCCCTTTTTTGCCGCCGAGCGAATGCCATTCAGATTCGCTGAAATAATTTTTAGCATGGGATGTCGTGAAAACCGGTCGTGTGAATTAAAGTCGAACTGTCGCCAGGCCGCACGGATTGGCGCGATAATTCGGCTGCGGCGCACCTGCGACTTGATGGACCGTCATCATACGCGGTATGCTAAAAGGCAACTTTCGTGGCATCGTTGTACACACTGCCGTTCCAGGCAACGAGGGCATCATTTTGCAGAATGTACGTCAACAGTTCATAAAATTCGCGGTCGAGGCCGGCGTGCTGCGTTTCGGTCAGTTCACGACCAAGGCTGGTCGCAATTCTCCTTATTTTTTCAACGCAGGTCTGTTCCACGACGGCGCCACGCTCGGCCGCCTTGCCGATTTCTATGCCCGGACGCTGATCGATTCCGGCGTCGAGTTCGACATGCTGTTCGGCCCCGCCTACAAGGGCATCATGCTGGCGTCGGCCACTGCCGTTGCACTGGCCGCGCGCGGCCGTTCGGTCTCGTTCGCCTTCAACCGCAAGGAAGCCAAGGATCACGGCGAAGGCGGCACCATCGTCGGCGCCAAGCTTGCCGGCCGGGTCGTCATCATCGACGACGTCATCTCGGCCGGTACCTCGGTGCGTGAATCGGTTGGCATGATCCGCGCCGCCGGCGCGACACCGGCCGCCGTGCTGATCGCTCTGGACCGCATGGAGCGCTCGGGTCCCGACGGTGCACTGTCAGCCCATTCGGCGGTGCAGGAAGTAAGCCGCAGCTTCGACATGCCGGTGGTGTCGATCGCCAATCTCGATGATCTGTTCGACTATCTTTCCGGCGCCGGCGAGCAGACCGCCATCGGCGCCGACACGCGGCAGGCGATTGCCGCCTACCGCAGCCGTTACGGGGTCGCATGACATGCGCCGCTTTCCGATGACGACTCTGCCGTTCGCGCGGCGGCTGCTGCAGACACTGGTGCTGCTGCTGCCGGTCAGCGCCATGGCCCAGATCTACGTGTGCAAGGATGCCAGCGGCCGCACCATCACGTCCGACCGGCCGATTGCCGAATGTGCCAACCGCGCCATGCGCGAGCTCGACCGCAATGGCGTGACGCGGCGCGAGATTCCACCGCCGCTGACCGCGCAGCAGCGGCGGGATCAGGAAGCGCTGGAAGAGAAGCGCCGTGTCGAGGCGGCTGCGGCGGAAGAGCAGCGGCTCTATGACCGGGCCCTGACGACCCGCTATCGCAATGAAGCCGACATCGCGGTTGCGCGGCAACGCGCGATCGAACTTCTGGACGACCAGATGCGCATCGATACCAATGCCTTGCCCGGTGAAATGAAAGAGATGAAGGCTGCGCAGTCTGTGATCGTTGCATCGAAGAAAAAAGGCGGGAATCCAGCCGAACGCCACCGCCTCGAAGAGGCCAGCCACACGGTCGAATCGCGCCTGTCTTCGATCGAGCAGCGCACTGCCGAGATCGAACGGGAGCAGCAGAAATTCGACCATATCGTCAGGCGCTTCCGCGAAATCCAGACGGCCAACGAAACCTCGGCGGCAAAATCCGCTGCGCGCGAACGCTAGACCCGCATCCGCAGGCACCCCGGACGCGCATGCTCGCGTCCGCGACCAACGCCGCAAACGCAGCAAGCCTGATCAGCCCAGTTTTTTCTTCAGCAATTCGGTGAGTTGCGCCGGGTTGGCCTTGCCCTTGGTGGCCTTCATGGCCTGGCCGATCAGGGCGTTGAACGCCTTCTCTTTTCCGCTGCGGAATTCCTCGACCGATTTCTGGTTCGCCGCCAGCACGGCATCGATGATCGTCTCCAGCGCGCCGCTGTCGGAGATCTGCCGCAGGCCCTGCGCGTCGATGATGTCGTCGGCCAGGGTGGCTGATGCGGTCGGCGCCTCCCACATCGCGCCGAACACTTCCTTGGCGATCTTGTTGGAGATGGTGCCGTCGGCGATGCGCGCCAGCAGCAGCGCGAGCTGGCCCGCCGCTACCGGCGCGGCATCGATCTCGACGCCGGCGCGGTGCAGGGCCGACGAGACGTCGCCCATCATCCAGTTGGCCGCCAGCTTGGCTTGCGAGACGCCGGCCGCCGTCACCAGCGCTTCGTAGTAGGTTGCCAGCGCCTTCGATTGGGTAAGTACCGCGGCGTCGTAATCGGACAGGCCGAAATCGTTCATGAAGCGGGTACGCATCGCGCCCGGTAACTCCGGCATGGCGGCCTTGACGCGGGCGATCCAGTCGGCGCCGATGCGCAGCGGCGGCAGGTCCGGGTCTGGAAAATAGCGGTAGTCCTGCGCGTCTTCCTTGCTGCGCATCGAGCGGGTTTCGCGCTTGTCGGGATCGTAGAGCCGGGTTTCCTGCACCACGCGGCCGCCATCTTCGATCAGCTCGATCTGCCGCCGCACTTCGTGATTGATCGCCTCTTCGAGAAAGCGGAACGAGTTCAGGTTCTTGACTTCGCAACGGGTGCCGTATTCGGCCTGGCCGACCGGCCGCACCGAGACGTTTGCGTCACAGCGGAACGAGCCTTCCTGCATGTTGCCGTCGCAAATGCCGAGCCACGTTACCAGCGAATGCAGCGCCTTGGCATACGCGACCGCCTCGGCGGCGCTGCGCATGTCGGGTTCGGTGACGATCTCGAGCAGCGGCGTGCCGGCGCGGTTGAGGTCGATGCCGGTCATGCCGTGATAATCCTCATGCAGCGATTTGCCGGCGTCTTCTTCGAGATGGGCGCGGGTCAGCTGCACCGTGCGCACTTCGGTCTTGCCACCGCGCTCCATGGCGAACGACACCGTGCCGCCCTGAACCACCGGGATCTCGTACTGGCTGATCTGGTAGCCCTTCGGCAGGTCAGGATAAAAGTAATTCTTGCGGGCGAAGATCGATTCCTCGGCAATGGTCGCGCCGATCGCCAGGCCGAACTGGATCGCCCGTTCCACCGCGCCGCGATTCATCGCCGGCAGCACGCCCGGCAACGCCAGGTCGACCGGGCAGGCCTGGGTATTGGGGGCGGCGCCAAACTGGATCGACGCGCCGCTGAAGATCTTCGAGGCGGTCGTCAGCTGCGTGTGTGTTTCGAGACCGATCACGACTTCCCATTGCATGGCAATTTCCTTTGATGTCATATTCCGTCGGGCGCCCGCGCGTGCCAGTCGGTGACCTGCTGATACTGATGCGCGACGTTCAGCAGCTTCGCTTCGCTGAAATAATTGCCGATGATCTGCAGGCCGACCGGGCGCTTGCCGTTCTTCTCGCCGTTGCCGAAGCCGCACGGCACCGACATGCCGGGCAAGCCCGCCAGGCTGGTCGAGAGCGTGAAGATGTCGGCCAGGTAGTTCGCCACCGGATCGTCGGCCTTGTCGCCGAGATCCCATGCCACGGTCGGCGACACCGGTCCCATGATGACGTCGCATTCCGTGAAAGCGCGTTCGAAGTCCTGCGCGATCAGGCGGCGGATGCGCTGCGCCTGCAGGTAGTAGGCATCGAAGTAGCCGTGCGACAGGACATACGCGCCGACCAGGATGCGGCGCTTGACCTCTTCGCCGAATCCCTCGGCGCGGCTCTTGCGGTACATCTCCGACAGGTCCTTGTACTGGCTGGCGCGATGGCCGTAGCGTACGCCGTCGAAACGCGACAGGTTCGACGATGCTTCGGCCGGCGCGATCACGTAATAGACCGGAATCGACAGCTCGGTCTTGGGCAGCGAGATATCGACCAGCGTCGCACCCTGCTGCTCGAACACCGCAAGTGCGGCGCGCACCGCGGCCTCGACATCGGCCGCCAGGCCGGGTCCGAAAAACTCCTTCGGCACGCCGATTCGCAGGCCCTCGAGCGGCTGGGCAAGCTGCGCGCAAAAGTCTTCCGCCGGCCGCTCCACGCAGGTCGAATCGCGCGCGTCGAACCCGACCATGGCGTTGAGCAGCAGGGCGCAATCCTCGGCTGTCTGCGCCATCGGACCGCCCTGGTCGAGCGAAGAGGCGAAGGCGATCATGCCGAAGCGCGACACGCTGCCGTAGGTTGGCTTGATGCCGGTGATGCCGCATAGCGCAGCCGGTTGACGGATCGAGCCGCCGGTATCGGTACCGGTGGCCGCCGGCGTCAGGCGCGCCGCGATCGCTGCCGCCGAGCCGCCGGAGGAGCCACCCGGAATCGCCGTGCGGTCCCAGGGATTCAGCACCGCACCGAAGGCCGAGTTTTCATTCGACGAGCCCATCGCAAACTCGTCGCAATTGAGCTTGCCGAGCGTCACCATGCCTGCCTTGCGGAACTGTTCGACGACGGTTGCGTCGAAAGGACTCGTATAGTTTTCGAGCATCTTCGAGCCGGCGGTGGAGCGCCAGTCGCGGGTGACGAAAATATCCTTGTGGGCAATCGGAATTCCCGTCAGGGGCGTTCCTTCGCCGCGGTGCAGCAGGGCGTCCGCGTCCTGCGCGTGCCGCAATGTCAGCGTCCGGTCGACATGCAGGAAAGCGTTCAGGTCGCTGCTCCCGATGCGATCCAGGTACATGGTCGCCAGTTCGGTGGCCGAGACCTGTTTCGACTGCAGCAGCGCAGAGAGTTGTTTGAGGGTGTGGGTATGCATGGCGATCTTTTCTTGTCCGGCGCGCGGTGCAGCGCGTGCCGGTGCAGCGGGTTCAGTCGATTACTTTTGGTACGAGATAGAGCCCGTCCTGGGTCGCCGGCGCATTTTTTTGATAGTCCTCGCGCCGGTTCGGCTCGGTGACGACATCCTCGCGCAGTCGCAGGCCGAGATCTGGCCGGATCGCGGCGATCGGATGGTTCAGCGGCAGCACGCCGGTCGTATCGACCGCGCGCATCTGTTCTACCAGCGCAAAGATGCCGTTGAGCTTGTCGAGCGTCTGGTCGGCCTGACCAGGCGTCAGTTCAAGTTGGGCGAGAACGGCGAGCCGCTTTACATCGGAAAGATCGAGGGACATGGACAGGGCACGGACAGGCCGGCGGCAAAAAGTTTCTATATTGGTAAAAAGCGCGCTAATACCGTTAAAGTTCAGACAAAAAGCGGCATCAAGCACCCATTTTTTGGAGTTTCCACCCGCTAATTTCAACCAAATTATAAGGTAGAATGTTGGGTTAATGTCGCATGTGCGCCATACCGGCAGCTGGCGGCCCCTCATCATCCTAAAAAAGCTTAAGCGCACCATTGTTGCGCATCAGGACCTTACATGTTTGGATTTCTACGCAGTTATTTCTCCAATGATCTGGCGATCGACCTCGGTACGGCCAACACGCTGATCTATGTGCGCGGGCTCGGCATCGTGCTCGACGAGCCGTCGGTGGTGGCGATTCGCCAGCAGGGCGGCCCGAACGGCAAGAAGACGATCCAGGCCGTCGGCAAGGAAGCCAAGCAGATGCTGGGCAAGGTGCCCGGCAACATCGAGGCGATCCGGCCGATGAAGGATGGCGTGATCGCCGACTTCACCGTCACCGAGCAGATGCTGAAGCAGTTCATCCGCATGGTGCACGACTCGAAACTGTTCAGGCCCTCGCCGCGCATCATCATCTGCGTGCCGTGCGGCACGACCCAGGTCGAGCGCCGGGCGATCCGCGAATCCGCGCTCGGCGCCGGCGCCTCGCAGGTGTTCCTGATCGAGGAGCCGATGGCGGCGGCGATCGGCGCCGGCCTGCC
>JACMOV010000166.1 GCA_014377845.1 Herminiimonas sp. | reverse complement strand
CGCCTCATTCTGCAGGTGCCGGGAGTGACTGGCCAGGCCCTGTTGGATATGCCCCAGTTCAAGGTGCCGTGAGAAACTGCTATAAATTTCCATCTCTGTCGCATCGTGAAGCCGGAACCGACGCATGCACCGGCGTCACGATGCAGTTCAGAGTTTTCCCGCAGGCGACTTGATCGACTCAAGGAAGGCGAGCAGATCCGATAGCTGCTCGGCCGTAAGTTCGTTGCCCCACGGCGGCATGAACTCCGATCGACCCAGCGCCTTGCCACCTTGCTTGATAATGAGTTCCTTGTACTGCACGTTTTTGTCGCTCGTGATCAGGTTGGCAGGCCGCGGCGTGTACAGTTTTGCTGCCCGGCCCATGCCGTCGGCCTTTGCACCGTGGCACAGGATGCAGTAATGATCGAACACGATCCCGCCGCGTTCAATCGCCGCTTCCGGTGTGTCCTTGGCAGGATACTCGGGGCCGGAAACAGACTGTCGCGGCTCTGCAGCAAGTAACGGCGCGCTGACCAGCGCGACGCCGATCATCGCCAGCAGGCGCATCACTTGCTGACCTCGACGACGAGTTTCATATCTGGATGAATAGCGCATTCGATCTCGACCGTACCGGGTTTGTCGAACACCACGGTCTTGGACTGGCCTTGTGGATACGAGCCGAGGTCGAACGTCTTGGTGTCGGACAGTGAATAGATATTGTGACTGAAGGGATCCTGATTCTTGAAATTCACGGAGTCCCCGACCTTGACGGCCAGCGCCTTCTGGCTGAATTTCTTGTCTTTCTGGGCGACCTCGAAATCCTTGGCGTGCACGACGGTGGCAGCACTGGCGACGAGGAGGAACAACGCCATGCTTGAAGTAAATTTTTTCATGTTAACTCTTCGTGGTGGGTGTGTGAATCATATGGGAGGCCTTGGCTTGCAGGCCCCGGGGGCGCGGGGTAACGATTGTCCGCTCCGGGAACGTACCGTCGTCCTGTTCCTGGACTCCCCGGGTTTGCCGTCTGCGTCCGGCCATGCGATGGCCCAGCAACAGCGCCAGCAGCACCGCAAAGACGAGGGGCTGCTGGACCCCTGGCTTTGCCAACAGGATGAAATGCAGCGCCGCCAGCACGGCAGCGGGATAGATCAGCCAGTGCAGGCGCTTCCAGTAAGGTCCCATGCGGCGCATCCAGCCATCCGTCGATGTCAGTGCCAGTGGCAGAAGCATCAGGAAACTCGCCGTGCCGACGGCCACGAACGGTTTGTCACGCAGATCCAGGGTGAATTCCTGCATGCGCAGGTCGAGGTCGAACACGATGTAGATCGCAAGGTGCGCGACGGCATGGATGAACGACGCCACGCCGACCGGACGGCGCAAGCGCAGCAGCCAGTTCCAGTCCGACATGCGCTTGCCATACCGGCAGTCGAACGATGTCGCCAATTCCACGGATAGCTGGCGCAGCGGTGCGATCGCCAGCGCGATCAGCAGCAGGACCAGTGAAATTCTTCCTGGATCGCGCAGCATGATATCGACGGGATTGACCACCGCAATTGCTGCCGGCTGCACCATTCCCGCCAGCGTCAGTGCGGTGGGAATCGCCATCACCACGCAGGCAAGCCAGAACGCAAAGCGCGGCGAGCGGTTGAGTAACCGCAAGGATCGGGCTACAAAATCGGGGAAGACAGCGCGGAAATCAGACATTTTTATCGAGATCCAGACCGGCATACAGATGCGCCACCTGATCGGCGTAGCCATTGAAGAGCTGGGTGTCGCGTTTGCGCAGCTCGCCGATTCGGGTCTCGCGCGACTGGGTGCCACGCCCATACGGCGCCCGTGGGTTGACGTTGGCATAGAAACCGTAATCACGCGACACCTGTGGCCAGGTCGTCAGCGGTTGCTGTTCTTCGAGTCGGATGCTGACCACGGATTTGATACTCTTGAAGCCATATTTCCACGGCACCACCAGCCGGATCGGCGCCCCGTTTTGATTCGGCAGCGGTTTGCCATAGATGCCCGTGGCCATGAATGTCAGCGGATGCATCGCTTCGGCGATCGTGAGACCCTCGGTGTAGGGCCAGGGCATGGTTGCCCTGCGTTGCCCGTAAAAGCGGCTTGGGTCTTGTAACGTTACGAACCTGACATAGCGGGCGCGCGAGGTCGGCCGCACCAGTTGCAGGATGTCGGCCAGAGCAATGCCGTCCCAGGGGATCACCATCGACCAGCCTTCGACGCAGCGCAGCCGCGCGATGCGCTGCTGCGGTTTGAATTGGCGCAGCATCTGATCGACGTCGATCACCCGCGGTGATTCGACTTCGCCGTCGATGCGCACTGTCCACGGATGGGGATTGAGGTTTTGCGCGAGGACCGCCACCGCACGCTTGTCGGGCGAATATTCATAGAAATTGTTGTACCCGGTGATTTCATCCCAGCTATTGAGTTGCTCTGCCGCAGGCTGATCCTGACGCTCGGCGCCGAACGCTGTCATCGGATCGAGCAGCAACCCGCCCGCTGCGAACATGGCGGCGCGGCCGAGAAAACGGCGACGGCTGCGATACACCGATTCGTCGGTGATTTCGCTGGGCCGGATCGCTGCGGCGCGCTGAATCAGGATCGCCATGTTTCAGCTGGCGGGCAACTTCGGCAGGACGAAGGCTTTGCTCGGACTGGTCAGCGTGCGCATGAAGGCCACGATCGCATCGGCTTCGTCCGCGCTCAGATTGAGCGGTTTGATGTTGGCGGACAGATCGGCCTTGGTTGCGCCGCCCTGGTTGTAATGATTGACCGCCTCAGCTAGCGTCCTGGCCGACCCATCGTGGAAGTAGGGTGCCGTCAGCGCGATGTCGCGCAGGGTCGGTGTCTTGAATGCGCCTTTCATCGACGCGACCGGCTTGATGGCAAAGCGGCCCATGTCGGGATCGGGCTTGCCGTAGGCCGCCAGGCCGATATTGTGAAAGCCGCCGTCGGTAAAATTCGGCGCCTGGTGGCAGGCCACGCAATTGCCTTTGTTGGGGTCGCTGAACAAGCGGAAGCCAAGTACCTCGCGCTTCGTCATCGCCTTGCCGTCGCCTTGCACCCAGCGGTCGAACGGCGAGGTATTGCTGATGACGGTGCGTTGAAACGAGGCCAGGCTTTTCGCGACGGTCTTGCTGTCGATTGCTTCGCCCGGATAGGCCTTGGTGAACATGTTCTTGTAAGTTGGCTCGGCATCGAGCCATTTGAACAGCACGCCCAGATCCATCGCCATTTCATCCATCGATTCCATCGGGCCCATGGCCTGGTCTTCCAGCGATTTCTTGCGGCCGTCCCACAGCTGGAACGTGTTGTAGGCAGTATTGGTGATCGTCGGCGATGCTCGGCCAAGCGTCTTGCCCATCGATCCCTTTGCCGTGGCCAATCCGTCCGACCAGCCGAACATCGGGCTGTGGCAACTGGCGCAGGACAAATTGCCGGCCGATGAAAGTCGCGGATCAAAAAAGAGTGCCTTGCCCAGTTCGACCCGTGCTGGGGTTGGCTGGTTTTCAGCGGGCGCTGGCGGCTTCTTTGGAAGCAACCACTTGAGATCGTCCTTGGTCGGCTGCATCGCATAATCGGCGGCCACGGCGGGTAGTACAAGGAACAAGGAAAGTATGGCGACCTGGAAAGATGAAATTATCATTGATGTGCCCATTTGATGAATTTGCAGAAGACGCAGGTTGGCGAGCCGTCGGTCCGATCGGCGGCGCCAATTTCAAGTCTTGATTTTGAAAAAACTGATTTCCTGATTCAGGCGCTGCGCTTCGTCGGACAACAGGGCCGAGGCGGTTGCGGTCTGCTCCACCAGAGCCGCATTCTCGCGGGTGGCAAGATCGAGCTCCTGGACGGCGGACCCGACCTGGGCCACGCCTTGACTCTGTTCAACGGTGGCATTGGCGATTTCATGCATCAGTCCCGCGGTCTTGTTGGCGGAATCCACGATTTCGGCAATCATCGAATTCGCCTCCTTGACGACCTTGTTACCGACATTGACCTGTTCGATACTGGCGGCAATCAATGCCTTGATTTCCTTGGCCGCACCGGCAGACCGGCCCGCAAGCGCACGCACTTCGGTAGCGACGACGGCAAAGCCGCGCCCCTGCTCGCCGGCGCGGGCGGCCTCGACTGCCGCATTCAAGGCCAGGATATTGGTCTGGAATGCGATGCTGTCGATGACGCCGATGATTTCACCGATCTTGTTCGAGGATGCGCGAATCCCCTCCATGTTTTCTGCGACCTGGCCCATGACCTTGCTGCCGCGGGTGGCTGAGACCACATTGGCGCGGACGATCTCGGACACGCCTGCCACCGTCTCGGCGGTCTGTTTTACGGTGGCCGAGATCTGCTCCATGCTGGCAGCGGTTTCTTCCAGGCTGGCGGCAGCCTGTTCGGTACGGCGGGACAGGTCTTGTGATGCCGATGCAATGTCGACGCTGGTCAGTTGCACCTGAACCGAGCCATCGATAACCACGCCGACGATCCGGCGCAGACTGAATTGCATCTCGCCCAGCGTCGACATCAACCGCGCGGCCTCATCGTCGCCCCATGGTTTTGGCGCGGAGGTGAGGTTGCCCAAGGTGATCTGCTGCAGATGGCCAGCGACTTCCTTCAGTCCTCCCATCATCACCTTGTAAAACGTCAGCAGCATATAGACGGCGATCAGCACGAAGAACATCGACAGGCCGACCTGGAAATAAAAGGCAAGGAACAGCCGGTCTATGCGTGCCTGCAACTGGGACGCGAGGCGTACGGTGATCTGGCGGTTCAATGTCAGTTGCTTGTCGATGGCGGTGTCACCAAGTGCCTGAAACGCGGCTGCGTCCTCGCCCAAGGTGGATCGCATGATCTGCTTTTTCACTGCGCCGCGAAACGCGCCATACGCCGTGTCGACACCAGGCACGTCGAATGCTTTGGCTGCGTCCGGAATGACCGCAATCCCCTGCTGAACGGAGTTGTCGACATCGCGATGGATATAGTTGTAATTTGCGGTCAATTCGACGATCAGTTCACGGCGCTGCGGCGTGAATTCCTTGGTTTTGAGGATCAGTGTGCCGATGTCGCGCATCCGCGCGGTGTTCTCGATCTGCAAAGGGAGCCGCGATGCAACCAGATTTTGCATGTGGAATGTGTCGAGATCCGGATCGAGGCTCAGTTGGGAGCCATCGGCGACCACGCGCATCAGGTCCAGCAACGATGCGACGTAGCTCGTGTGCGTTTCGAACGAATCGTCGGCTGATGCGGCAATCGGGGATTGCAACAATGTCTGGTGCATTGCCAGAATCGACTCGAACGGCTTTTGCGCCAGGAACTGGTTACCCAGCACCGCCTGACGCTGCTGCACCTTGTCGAACGCCGCCTTGATTTTTTCCTGGATGCCAGTGAGGTTCGTACCTTGCGCCATTGCCGCGGTACGACGTTGCTGCGCCAGGTCGATCAGTTCCGACAGTGGCTGGACATAGCTGATGCCGGCCAGTTCCGCGCGCGTGGAATCGATCTGCTCGCGCGCTGCCATCAAGAGATAGAGCAGCATGATCAGCAGCGGGAGCACGAATGCCAGTCCGATCAGGAATGACTTGGCCTTGAACCCGATTGTACGAAATAGCCGTACGCCGGGGGACAACACGCCGTGATACCGGAAAAATTCACCGAGCGCACCATTATGCCGGCGATCCGGCGGCGTCGTTGCGGGCGTCATGGGACTGTAGGCGTCAGGTAGGTCGATTGCAGGGTCATGTTTTTCACATTAAATTAATAAATTTTTCAGTTTCAATGATCTTAATATCAAAAGTTACCTTTTGGAAATATAAAAGCGCGTGGTAGTCAATTATTACTGACGATCACAAAGTAAAAAATCCGATAGAGACTGCCCGAGCAGCCTTGTGGCTTGTTGCAAGGCCGCAAGGTTGAATTGCGGTCACTTGTGGTTTGTTGCGTCAATGCAACACAGCAGATGAACTTTGCAGGACTTGGCTCCATTGCATCGCGGAACCCGGGGCAAGCTGATGGTCAGCAACGAGGGCGGCGTTACTCCTTCATTCGTGGCGACAACGACTGGCTGCGTCAGTCCGCGGTCCGCCGTTCAAGCAGATCTGCGTCCTTGTCCGGTTGGCAGGTGTTCTGCCCGTCCGTCTGATTTTGACCGATGCTGCTCGTCACACACCATCCGCCACCAGCCTGTCGATCGCCAATGGTGTCCGCGCGGCACGAGTGCCAAAAAAATCAGGCTTAATCCACCAAGCATGGCGGCCTCGATCGTGAAGACCATCAGAGGGATGCGGATATCGCCTGCAATGTTCATGACGTCACCTATTGACTTTAAAAATGTGAAATGGACATCAGCATCAGGCAATCTGCACGTTACCCGGTTCCCGCGTTCGGGGCGGGAGACATAGGGCTTCCGGGGGCAGGGGAAGCGCGTCGTTGGATTACAATGACGGCCAATATTGGCGCAAGCAGAATTTGAACCAAAGAACAAAACGATGCGAGCCATCGCACTGATTCCCCGAGGAGAAACCATCATGTCCGTCATCACCACGATCGAAGACCTGCGCGTACTGGCACAAAAACGCGTGCCGCGCATGTTCTACGACTACGCCGATTCCGGCT
>JACMOV010000165.1 GCA_014377845.1 Herminiimonas sp. | reverse complement strand
GAGCGCAGCAAGCTTCTTGGCCTGCGAGTGTTGTTCGAAGCCTTGCATCATATGGGCGCGGAAGAGAGTCTGGAAATCTTCGCAGTCGTCGACACTTGGAATCTGGCGGCAGAATGCATCGGCGCCATCGCTGTCGATGTTGAGGGTCACTTTTCTTTTGCCCAGAATGCTGGTGGTGCATTTGCTTTGTGCCGCACTACCGAGATTGACCGTGATGTCGTCGGCGACGAGTTCCGGCGCGCCGGGATAGCCGCGCGACTTTGCAAAATAATCCTTTGCCAGCGCCTCGAGGTGCGGCTGCAACGCGCGACTGCGGCGTGGGCCGGATTCCCTGCACGCATCGACAATGTTGGCCATCGTATGCGCGTTCTGGCGTAGAAACGCGTCGAACTTTTCTGGTTGTAATGTCATCGGGCACACGCGGGCGCCACGCCGGGCATCCTGGACGGCTGCTGCATTGACCAGTTCCGTCTGGCTTTTTACGCTGTTGAGGACGGCATTGATCGCCATCGTCGCAGTCGAGTGGCCGATGACGCCGGCGTTTGGCGGTATCTCGCGTGCCAATCCCGGCACGCTTTTGATTGCCTCGGAATTGAGCAGAAAGCTCGCTCTGCGCGCCAGTGTCCTCTGGTCGCCAGGCGGAATACGCGCCGCATTGCCCGCAGGTTGAAAACCGAGATCGCCATTTCTGCATGGACGGGCACTGGTCTCGTAAAACTCGGCGACTTGATCAGCGACGTTTGCCTGCAGCGGCGACAAGCGACTTCTCATGCCCTGGAGATCGCGCAAAGCGGCATTGGACCGGCCGATGGTTTGCGGTTGCGATGACATCGTCTCGCGGTGCGTGTCAGTGGATTCGGAAACGCGAAGAAAGCCCTGCAGGTCTTGGGCAAGTGCATTTACGCTGGCGGTGTTTGCTCGCTGCATGGTTAGATCCCGGTGAGTGTGTAAAACCATGACTTTAGAATAATCAATGCACACCGGCCTTAAAAAATAACAACGAACGCTTCGTCAGCGGGTACAGTTTTTCTGATCCGGCGCATGACAACTGGCGCATCGTCGGGGCGGATCGATTCCGCATGAATCAAGGATGCAAGCCCCGGTTGAAACCTTACTTTGTCGTATGAAGCTGCAGCATTGCAGCAGCACTGTCGCCACCGCACACCAGCGGCATGATTGCCAGTGCGCGCTCGATCGCGTCGTTGATCAGCGCCTGTTCTTCCTTGCGTGGACGGTGCAGCACGAAGTCGACCACCGGCTGCTTCAGGCCGAGTTCGCGTGGATGGCCGATGCCGATCCGCAGGCGCCAGTAATCCTGCGTGCCGAGCGCGGCGGTGATGTCTTTCAAGCCATTGTGGCCGCCGGAGGAACCGCCTTTCTTGAGCCGGGCGACGCCGGGGGCAAGATCGAGTTCGTCGTGCACCACCAGCACTTCGTCGGCGGCGATCTTGAAAAAATTGGCCAGTGCGCCGACCGACTGGCCGGAGCGGTTCATGAACGTCTGGGGCTCCAGCAGCCAGACATCGGCGCCCTTGATCATGGCTTTTGCGGCCAACGCCTGGTAGCGGCTTTCGCGCACCAGGCGCACGCCGCTGGCAATGGCCAGGTTGTCGACCAGCCAGAAACCGGCGTTGTGCCGGGTCTGTTCATATTCCGGCCCGGGATTGCCGAGGCCGACGATCAAGCGGATAGCCATTTGGGTTCGCCACAAATAATGGGTGATGCGTATGAAAAAACCCGCCGTCCGTGCGATGCACCGAGGGCGGGCTGTAGGAATCTCGGGCAGCGCATGCGCCGCCAGGGATGCCTGTTTACTTCTTGTCGGCGGCAGGTGCGGCGGCAGCGGCGGCTGCTGCCTCGGCTGCGGTTGCTTCGCCTTCGGCTTCGACCTTGCCTGCAGGGATCGATGCTGTCGCGATCGTCGGATTGTCGTCGCCGCCATGGATGACGGCAGTCACGCCCTTCGGCAGCTTGACGTCGGACAGGTGGATCGAATTGCCGACTTCCAGCGTAGCCAGGTCGATCTCGACGAACTCAGGCAGATCGCTTGGCAGGCAGGTGATGTCGAGGTCGGTGACGACGTGGCTGATGATGCCGGCCGACAGCTTGACCGCAGGCGAGATGTCCGCGTTGACGAAGTGCAGCGGCACCTTCACGTGGATCTTCGACTTGGCATCGACGCGCTGGAAATCGGCGTGCAGCACCAGTTGCTTGAACGCGTGCATCTGGAAATCGCGCAGCAGGACCTGCTCCATCTTGCCGTCGACTTCGAGGTCGAGGATCGATGAATGGAAGGTTTCCTTTTTCAGGGCGTGGTACAGCGCGTTGTGGTCCAGCGTGATGGCGACCGGGGCAGCGGTGCCGCCGTAGACGATACCGGGAGTTTGGCCGGCAATGCGCAGGCGGCGGCTCGCTCCGGTCCCCTGCAGATTGCGTGCGAATGCGATGACTTTCATTTGTTGCTCCAATTGTGCGAGGAAGCGGTTTCCGCCTCGCGGTTTCAGTCCCCCGCGACCAGGGAACCATCGATGGATGCGGCAATTACCGCATCCGGGTTAGCCCCGCCGTCAGGCAGGGTTGTTCAATTTTTAATCCGCAAACAGCGACATGACCGAGTCACCGGTCGTAATCCGCCGGAACGTCTCGGCCAGCACTTCGGCGCAGGAAAGCACGCGGATCTTGCCGCAGGCGCGGGCCGCGTCCGACAGCGGGATCGTGTCCGTCACCACCAGTTCGTCCAGCGGTGAATCGTTGATGCGTTCGATCGCCGGTCCCGACAGCACTGCGTGGGTACAGTACGCCACAACTTTCTTGGCGCCGCGTTCCTTCAGCACTTCCGCCGCCTTGGTCAGCGTGCCGGCCGTGTCGACCATGTCATCCATGATCACGCAGTTACGGCCATCGACTTCGCCGATGATGTTCATGACCTCGGAGACATTGGCTTTCGGCCGCCGCTTGTCGATGATCGCCAGGTCGCAGTCGAGCCGCTTTGCCAGCGCCCGGGCGCGCACCACGCCGCCGACGTCCGGCGACACCACGAGCAGGTCGCCGTAATTCTTGCTCACCAGGTCCGACAGCAGGATCGGCGAGGCGTAAATGTTATCGACCGGGATGTCGAAGAAGCCCTGGATCTGGTCCGCATGCAGGTCCATGATCAGCACCCGCTCGACGCCGGCTTCCTGCAGCATGTTGGCCACCACCTTGGCCGAGATCGCCACCCGCGCCGAACGCGGCCGCCGGTCTTGGCGGGCATAGCCGTAGTACGGTATCGCCGCCGTGATGCGACCGGCCGATGCGCGCTTCAGGGCATCGACCATCAACATGATTTCCATCAGGTTGTCGTTGGTCGGCGCACAGGTCGATTGCAGCACGAACACATCCTTGCCGCGCACGTTTTCATTGATCTCGACCACCACTTCGCCATCCGAAAACTTGGAGACGACTGCCTTGCCGAGCGGAATACCGAGTTGCCGCGCCACGCCCAGAGCCAGTTCCGGGTTAGCGTTGCCGGTAAAAACCATCAGGTTTTCGAGTGCCATGGACTTCCTGAAAACGATCGATAAAAACTACAAATCCGACAACAATCCGGCGCCCCAGCGAAAAGCCGCCAGGCCTGACTGCATCAGTCTCGCGGTGGCGGCTTGCTTGGAGCGCATGATCTCGGTGAACATAATGAATGGCAGGGGAAGAAGGATTCGAACCTTCGAATGCTGGAATCAAAATCCAGTGCCTTAACCGGCTTGGCGATTCCCCTACGCAACTGGTTGTTCGTCATCGTATTTTCGCTACTGGCAGCGTCCGATGCAATGACAAACGAATTCTTTGACTGCGATTACTGCAAATAAGCCAGCGGGTGTTGCATGAGTGCTTCGGCTTTCCACGCCTTCCAATTCCGAAGACTGCCACCATGCGCAAGCGTCGCAGCCAGCGCTATTTCTGCTTGCTGCTCGTTCGCAAATGCGCAAAACACGCATGCCCCCGATCCTGTCATCCGCGCATCGCCGAACTGGCCGAGCCATGCGATCGCTTCGGCGATCGGGGCATGCAATGCGGTGGCAACCTCCTGCAGATCGTTTTTTCCGAAGCCAATTGGCGCTCTGGAAAAGTCCGCTATTCTGACGGGTTTGGTATTTCTTGTCAAATGCGTTGCGCCGAATATCGCTGCGGTCGGCACCGAAACGCCCGGCTCTATCACCACATACCAGCAGGCGCGCGTATCGAGCGCGGTCAGCACCTCGCCGACGCCTTCGGCAAACGCATTCTCGCCGAAGATGAAGAACGGGACATCCGCACCAAGCTGCAGGCCGAGCGCCATCAGTTCTGTGCGTGACAGCCCGACATGCCACAGGTGATTCAGCGCCATCAGCGTGGTCGCCGCATCCGACGACCCGCCACCCAGGCCGCCGCCCATCGGCAGGCGCTTGTCGATGGTGATGTCAGCTCCCGGTGCGGCGTTTGCACTGCGTGCCACGGCGGTGGCCTGCAGCAGGCGCGCTGCCCGCACAGTCAGGTCGTCGTCTTCGGCCACGCCGTCGAGTGCACTGACACGATGGACGACGCCATCATCACGCAGAGTAAAGTGGAGCAGGTCGCCATGATCGATCAGCTGGAACACGGTCTGCAAGAGATGGTAGCCATCGGCGCGCCGCCCGGTCACGTGCAAGAACAGGTTCAGCTTCGCCGGGGCGGGGCAGTTGGCAAGACTGCGCGATGTCACCGTTGCGCTCAATGCGGCTGCCACTGGTCGATCACCAGACGCAGCGCGACATTGCCGGCCTGGCTGGTCCTGCGCTGCAGGTCGATGCGCTTGGGGTGGCCGGCAGTTTCGCCCGGCGCCGGCGGCTCCCAGACGGGGTAATGAATCAGCCAGCCGTTGGCCGTCTTCACATACGCGGCATCGCCGGCAGCATTCGGATCGGCGACATAGCGCGTTCCCTGGTCACTGACCGCAAAACCCTGCAGCCAGTCGCGCAGCCCGGCCACCGGCAACGGCCAGCCCAGGGTGGTAGCGACCAGGGCATCGACATCGGCTTCGCTGCGCGGCGGCCGGTCCGCCTGCGTCAAAGTCGACAGCTTGGGAGCAACGTCGATCGTCGCCAGGATCTGGCCGAACGGTGTCAGGAGGGTGATGCGGGTCTGGTCGCCGGCTTGGGCCCAGATGAACTTTCCATCCAGCGCCTGCGGACTGCCGTTCTGTTCGTAGCGCAGCGACAGGCGGCCGGAAATGTCGATGTCGTCGTGGTATGCGCGGGTTGCCATCGGCGCCGATGGAGTGGGGCTGGCAGGGGCAGCGCCTGGCGCGAGTCCGGCGCAACCCGCCTGCATTAACGCAGCCAGCAACAAGGCGCCAGCCCGCGCGCAGGCCGTTTCAAGCAGACGCATCTCGCTACAGACTCACGCGCAGTCGCGCCAGCGTGCTCTTGAGCGTGTCGTTCTTCGGGTCCTTGGTGCTGGCATCGCGCCAGAATTTCTGGGCGTCGTCCTTCTGACCTTTTACCCACAGTACTTCGCCAAGATGGACCGCGATTTCCGGATCGGGACGGGCCGCGTAGGCGCGCCGCAACAGGTCTTCCGCTTCCTTCAGTTTGCCGAGGCGGAACTGGACCCAACCGAGACTGTCCATGATGAACGGATCATCCGGCGCGAGGCTGAGCGCTTTTTCGACCAGGGTAAAGGCTTCCGGCAGCCGCATATTGCGCTCTGCAAAAGAGTAACCCAGCGCGTTATAGGCATTCTGGTTGGCCGGCGCCAGCTCGATCATGCGCCGCAGGGACTTTTCCATGACCTCGAGGTTGTTGGCTTTTTCGGCCACCATCGCGTAGTCATACAGCAGCTCGGTATTGTTCGGATAGCGCTTTAGTCCATCGCCGAGCACAGTGAATGCTGCGTCTGCCTGGTTGGCCTCACGCAGGATCTGCGCTTCTGCCAGGATCACCTGGGCCTGGGCGTGTTCGCCTTCCGGATTGGCGTCCTGCAGCAGTTGCCGGGCCTCGGTCACTTTTCCGCCCTTTGCCAGAATCTGTGCGCGCCGGATCTGCGCAATCACCACGTTCTCGCCGGAATCGATCTGCGTCAGCCATTTCAAGGCGGTTTCTGTATCGTTGCGATCTTCGGCAATCTGCGCCAGCACCAGCATCGCCTGGCCCGGATCGCGTTCTTCATCCGGATTGGCGGCAAGCGTGGCGACATAAGTGGTCAAGTATTTCTCGGCTTCGGGCAGTCGGTTCGTTTGCACGTCAAGCATGCCGAGCGCGTAGATGCTGGTCAGGTTTTCAGGCTGCGCGGCGAGCAGCTTTTCGAATTCGGTGCGGGCGGGATCGTATTTCTTTTGTTCGACCAGCATGCGGGCGTACGCAGTGCGCACCTCGACCGATTTCGGATTGATCGCGAGGAAGTCGGTCAGGATCGTTTCGGCAGCCGCCTTGTCGGGCGTGATTTGCGCCAGTGTCAGCACCGCGAGCTCCGACCCCGGTTTCAGCGTCAGGGCGGTGCGGGCCTCGCTATTGGCGCGCACCGGATCGCCCTTGAGAAATGCGTTTTGCGCGAGCGCGATGTGGCTCTCCGGGAGCGACAGGTACGGTGCGACCAAGGCCTCCAGCATCGTGAATGCCGCCTCCTTGTTCTTGGCGTTTCCCAGCAACCTTTGCGACTGCAGGATCACCATCGGACGGGTTTGCGGGCGGGCGCTGGCGATGCGCTGCGCCAGGATGTCGCGGGCTTCTTCCGGATTGTCGCCGAGCAGCAGGAAGCCGACGTAGTACTGCGTCGCTTCCTCCGAACGTGGCGCCAGGTCACGCCACAGCCGCACGGCACTCATCGCTTCGCCGGCCTGCTTGGCGCCAAGGGCGATTTCGGCCGCGCGGCGCGCCAGGCGTGGGTCGCGCGTCTGCTGTGCTCCGGCCATTTCGGCAATGTAGGCGCTTTGCCAATCGCCGCGCTGGAGAGCGATTTCCGCCGACAGCAGGCGGTAAAGCAGCTCGTCGGTCAGCTCGGCCGATGGCAGCGGATCTTCGACAGGCGGCTGCGTGGTGTTGCGCGCACTACCGCGCATCGGATGGGCCAGCACCAGGGGTGCCGCGGCAGGCTCGACCGCAGCCGTCGCCGGCGCTTGCGGCGCCGTGGTCAATGGCGCCCCCGTCATCGCGCCAGGCGACATCCCGGCGCAGGCACTCAGCAGAGATGACAGCGTTACAATGTAGAGGGCGGTTTTCAAGAGGTTTTCCTGGCAGGTGGCGCGAATTTTGATTTTACGCCCAACTTGCGTCCAGCGCGTGTGGCCGCACCTGGCATCGTCGGAACTGAAAAAGCATCACCGGAGAGTGCATCGAGCATGCCAGAATTACCAGAAGTCGAAGTCACCCGTCGCGGCGTTGCCCCGCATGTAGAAGGCCAACTGGTCACCGATGTCGTGCTGCGTCATGCCGGTCTGCGCTGGCCGTTTCCCGTCGGCCTGGCCGACACGTTGCGGCAGACGCTGGTGCGCCGGACCGCGCGGCGCGGCAAATACCTCCTGCTTGAATTCGACCATGGCACGTTGATCCTGCATCTCGGCATGTCCGGTCATCTGCGCATCCTGCCGAATCCGACCCCGCCCGAAAAGCATGATCATTTCGACCTGGTGGTCGGGTCGCAATTGATGCGCCTGACCGATCCGCGTCGCTTTGGCGCAGTGCTCTGGCATGCCCTCGAGGCCGGCGATGTCGGCAGCCACCTGTTGTTGCGCGGTCTTGGTGTCGAGCCGCTGGAGCCTGGATTCTCCGCACAGTTGTTGTATCGCCAAACCCGCAACCGGGCGGCGCCGATCAAGCAGGTGTTGCTTGCAGGTGACATTGTCGTCGGCGTCGGAAATATTTATGCATCCGAAAGCCTGTTCAGGGCAGGTATCAATCCGAAGACGCCTGCGCGGCGCATCAGCCTGGCCCGATATGAAAAACTGGCGATCGCGATTCGCGAGATCCTGGCTGCCGCCATTCTGCAGGGTGGCAGTACCCTGCGGGATTTCGTCGGCGCGAACGGCCAGGCGGGCTATTTCCAGCAGACGTATTTTGTCTACGATCGGGGCGGGCAGGCATGCCGCAAGTGCGGCGCACCGGTGCGCCAGATCCGGCAGGGCCAACGCTCAACGTTTTATTGCGTCAATTGTCAAAAGTGACCGCCGGTGCTAGATTGAAGTGTTGACGCAAAGCAATCAGGACAATCGTGAGCAATCTGGTCGATACATTTCAGCAGTACAGCACCTGGCGCACTGCCGTGGCGGCCGCCTTGCAGCAGTATCGCGACGCGATCGCCGAGGCCGACGCCGGCGACGCGCCGAGCTATCAGCAGATTGCACGGATGCAGTCGAAGCTGGCCGACGACAAGCTGTCCATCGCTTTCGTGGCCGAGTTCTCGCGCGGTAAATCGGAACTGATCAACGCGATTTTCTTCGCCGACTATGGCCAGCGCATCCTGCCATCCTCGGCCGGGCGCACCACGATGTGTCCCACTGAACTGATGTACGACCCGGCCTACCCGCCGTGCCTGCGCCTGCTGCCGATCGAAACCCGCGGCCAGGCGCTGACCACCACCGAATTCAAGGAGCAACCGCAGGACTGGACGGTGCTGCTGCTGGACCCGGCGTCGGGCGAGGGCATGCTGGAAGCCTTCAAGCAGGTCAGCATGACCAAGCGGGTGCCGGTTGCGGAGGCGACTGCCTACGGTCTGTTCGACCCGGACGACACCGACATGGCACAGTCGGTCGACGCCGAAGGTACGGTCGAGATTTCATTGTGGCGTCACGCGATCGTGAACTTTCCGCATCCATTGCTCAAGCAGGGCCTGGTGATCATCGACACGCCGGGCCTGAACGCGATCGGCTCGGAACCCGAGTTGACCCTGAACCTGATTCCGAATGCGCATGCGGTGCTGTTCGTGCTGGCGGCCGACACTGGCGTCACGAAAAGCGACATCACGCTCTGGCGCGACCATATCGGCGGCAATGGCGCTGGCCGCATGGTGGTGCTCAACAAGATCGATAGCATGTGGGACGAACTGCGCACGCCCGAGGAAGTCGCACAGCAGATCGGCCGCCAGGCGGAGAACGTGGCAGCGGCGCTCGGCTTGCCGGCATCGCAGGTGTTTCCGGTTTCGGCGCAAAAAGGTCTGGTGGCGAAGATCCAGAAGGATGCCGCCCTTCTGGAACGCACCCGCCTGCAGATTCTGGAAGATGCCTTGTCCGGCCAGCTCATTCCGGCGCGCCAGGAGATCGTGCGCGACCAGGTGCAGCACGAGATCGGGCTCCTGATGACGTCGCGCCGCGCGCTGGTTGATTCGCGGCTGCGCAACGTGGTCGAGCAATTGTTCGAACTCAAGAGCCTGCGCGGCAAAAACCAGAAGATCGTCGAGCACATGATTCAGCGGATCGACATCGAGAAAAAGGAATTCGACAGCAGCCTGTTCAAGCTGCAGGCCACGCGCGCCGTATTCGCGCGCCTGTCGGCCGAGGTGTTCTCGAACCTGGGCATGAACACGCTCAAGCGGGATATCCGCACCGCACGCGAGGCGATGGAAGGCAGCTTTTTTTCTGCCGGCCTGCGGCAGGCGGTGCGTCAGTTCTTCGAGCAGATCCAGGCAAACCTGATCCTGTCGGGCCAGAAAACCGACGAGATCGGCGAGATGATGACCGTGATGTATCGTAAATTCTCGACCGAACACGGACTTGCCGTCTCTATCCCGATGCCATTCTCGCTCGACAAGTATCGCAAGGAGATCATGATCATCGATGCGATCTACCAGAAGCAGTTTGGCGCAGCGGCTCTCTTGACGACGCCGCAGGTCGCGCTGCAGCAGAAGTTCTTCGAGTCGATCGCCTCGCGGGTCAAGAAAACATTCATGCAGGCCAATCGTGATGTGGAAGCATGGCTCAAGGTCGTGATGGCGCCGCTGGAATCGCAGATCCGCGAGCACAAGTCGCAGCTGCGCGGTCGCAGGCAATCGATCGAGCGGGTGCACGAGGCCGCCGGCAGCCTGGAAGAAAAAGTGGTCGTGCTCGATGCCCTGCAGGCCGAGCTCGAAGCACGCAAGGCCAGCCTCTTGCGGCTGGAAGCGGCGGTGCACCAGGCGCTGGGCGCCTCGCTGGAACCACTCAGGGTCGCGGCATAGATGAAGCGTGTGGTGTCGCCGTCTGCACAAGGCCCCGGGAATGCCAACAGCAGCAAGCGTGACCCGTCCCGCCTCGTACCGGATCCGGTGCCGAACGACGCATTGTCCGATCCGGGTTTTTCGCAAGACGTGATCGGCTGGCAGCGGCTGCATGGCCGTCACAGCCTGCCCTGGCAGAATACCCGCGACGCCTACCGTATCTGGCTCTCCGAGATCATGTTGCAACAGACCCAGGTCGCCGCGGTCATTCCGTATTATCTGAAATTCCTGTCGCGCTTTCCGACCGTCGCGATGTTGGCAAGCGCGCCGGCCGACGAGGTCATGGCGCACTGGAGCGGCCTCGGGTATTACTCGCGGGCGCGCAATCTGCATCGCTGCGCCCAGCAGGTGGTGGCACTCCACGGTGGTATCTTTCCGGACGATCCGGCGCTGCTGGCCGAACTGCCAGGCATCGGGCGCTCGACGGCGGCGGCCATCGCGGCGTTTTCATACGGCACGCGCGCCGCGATCCTGGATGGCAACGTCAAACGCGTGTTCGCCCGGGTGTTCGGCGTCGATACCTATCCTGGCGAGAAGAAGACCGAGGAGCAATTGTGGCGGCTCGCGGTCGCCTTGCTGCCTCAGGCTGCACCGTCGTCCACGTCATTGTCCGCGTCGCTGGTCGACGTGAAGTCCGCACTTCCCGCAAGTGAACAAGTCCCGGGGGAATCCGGTTTGCAGGCGCGCGTGCAGGCCTACACCCAGGGCCTGATGGACCTCGGTGCGACGCTGTGCAGCCGCAGCAGGCCGGCCTGCGAACGCTGTCCGCTGGCCGGCCGCTGCGTGGCGCTGGCCACGGGGCGCGTGGCTGAACTGCCGGTGCGCAAGCCAAAGAAGGCGACGCCACAAAAATATGCGGTGATGCTGGTCGTGACCGACGGTGACGCCGTGCTGCTGAGCCAGCGGCCCGACAGCGGCATCTGGGGCGGCCTGCTGTCCTTGCCCGAACTCGATGGATTCAACGAACCCGAGCACGACGCTGCGGAAACCGCCGTTGTGCGCACCGAGCGCGAAGCATCGATTGCCCGCGTCCTGGCGCCGTTCGGGGAGGTCGCCGCGTGCGAGCGGCTGCAGCCCTTTTCCCATGGCTTCACGCACTTCAAGCTGCATGTGGTGCCGTACCGGGTGCGACTGGCCAGGCGGGTGGCAGGGATTGGCCAGACGCAGTCGGTCTGGGTATCGATGGACAAGATAGGCAATGCGCCGTTGCCGGCGCCGGTCAAGAAACTGCTGCTGGCGTTGTTCGGCAACGACGATCTTTTTGCCACCGCCCGCGCATCGGCGAGCGGCGCAGTTTAGTTGGTTGCCCGCGTCGTCAGGGTTGGCAACTCGCGATGCCGCAGCAGCACGCGTTCGGTCGGCCGGAAAGAGGCCGCCAGCTGCTCCGCAAAATACACCGAGCGATGCTGGCCGCCGGTGCAGCCGATCGCCACCGTCAGGTAGCTGCGGTTGTCGCGCTTGAAAGAGGGCAGCCATTTTTCGACGAAGCCACGAATGTCGGCGAACAGGTCGTCGGCCTCCGGCTGCGCGGCCAGGAAGGCGGCCACCGGCGCATCCCGACCGGTCATGCGGCGCAACGCGACATCGTAGTAGGGATTCGGCAGCATGCGCACGTCGAACACCAGGTCGGCGTCGAGCGGCACCCCGAACTTGAAGGCGAACGATTCGAACATCAGGGTCAGCGGCGCGCGCTCGGTCTCGACCAGGTCCTTCAGCCACAGGCGCAGTTTGCTGGCCGAAACGCCCGAGGTATCGACCACGTGGCCCAGTCCCTCGATCGCGGCCAGCATTTCGCGTTCTGTCAGGATGCATTCGATCAGTGTCGGCCGGTCGGCCGGATCCTGGTCCGGGCGCAGGCGGTGCGACAGCGGGTGGCTGCGCCGGGTTTCTGAAAAGCGCGCGATCAGCGATTCCGTCTTGGCCGTGAAAAACAGCACCTTGACGTCGTGGCCTTCATCCTTGAGCCGCTGGATGTCGGCTGGCAATCCGGCAAGCGAGTCGGCGCTGCGTGCATCGACGGCGATCGCCAGCGCCGTGGCGCCTTCCTTCATCCGTGTGGCGACCAGGTCGCGCAGCAGGGATGGCGGCAGGTTGTCGACACAGAAGTAGCCGGCGTCTTCGAGGGCGTTCAATCCGACCGATTTGCCAGAGCCGGAAATGCCGGTGATGAGAATAATCCGCATAGGAAATGATAGTACCGCAAGGCAGATACCAGCGTATCCGCACGTCGAGCAAATATCAGCCTTTGCCTGCGTACAGATGCATTCCCGCCGGCGTCATCCGGCAGGGATCAATCGGCGTCCATTGCCCTTTGCTGGCGCTCCATGAATTCCTTGAGCGTGTCGATGCCGCGCAGTTGCAGGATCGTGTTGCGCACCGCCGCTTCGAGCAGCACCGCAAGGTTGCGGCCGGCTTCGACCGGGATCACGACCTTGCGGATCGGCAGGCCGAGTACGTCCTGGGTTTGCGAATGCAGCGGCAGGCGTTCGTAATTTTCTTCCAGGGTGCTGCGACGCACCAGGTGGACGATCAATTTCAGTCGCATTTTCCGGCGTACCGCGGTCTCGCCGAAGATGGTCTTGATGTCGAGCAGGCCGAGGCCGCGCACTTCCAGCAGATTCTGCAGCAGCGGCGGGCAGCGGCCCTCGATCATGTTCGGCGCGATGCGGGCGAACTCGACCGCGTCGTCGGCCACCAGGCCGTGGTCGCGCGAGATCAACTCCAGCCCGAGCTCGCTCTTGCCCAGGCCCGATTCGCCAGTGATCAGTACGCCGACGCCGAGCACGTCCATGAAGACGCCGTGCATGGTCATGCGCTGTGCCAGCTTTTTCGACAGGTACACCCGCAGGTAGTCGATCACCTGCGCCGCCGGAAGTGGCGTCGAAAACAGCGGGATGTTCTTTTCGTCGCAGATCGCCAGGATGTAGGCCGGGGTTTCCAGGCCCTGCGCGATGATGAAGGCGGGCGGCTCGCCGGCCACCAGTTCCTCGACCTGGTGCAGGCGGGACGAGGCCGACAGGCGGCGGTAATACTCGGTTTCCTGGTGGCCGAAGACCTGGATGCGGCCCGGATGGATCAGGTTGACGTGTCCGACCTGGTCGGCAGCCGAGGTGGCGTCACCGGTAATGCGCCGTTCGCCGCCCGGGAAGCCGGCGAACCAGCCCAGTTGCAGTGACTCGCGATTGTCGTCGTAGAGTTGCTGGATCGTCAGCAGCGTGCTTGAATGCATGAAGTGGTCGGCTGCCTCAGGAAGTGCCTTGCAGGCTCGGCTGCCAGGTCACGATTTTTGCATGTGCCGTGGCAGCGTCCGGCGCGTGTTCGAGCGCCTCGCGAAATGCCGCGTCGGAGAACATCTCCGCCACTTCGGACAGGATTTCGAGATGCTGTTGGGTCACGTGGTCCGGGATCAGCAGGAACACCAGCAGGCTGACCGGCAGGCCGTCCGGCGACTCGAAGGGAATCGGTTCGGCCAAGCGCACGAACGCCGCGATCGGGGACTTGAGGCCCTTTACCCGGCCATGCGGCACGGCGACACCATGGCCGAGGCCGGTCGAGCCGAGCCGTTCGCGGGCGAACAGGTTGTCGGATACCGATGAGCGCGCGATGCCTGCGTTGTTTTCAAAAATCAGTCCGGCCTGCTCGAACGCGCGCTTCTTGCTCGATACATCGAGGTCGAGGACGACATTGTCAGCGGAAAGGATGTGGCTGAAGTAGGTCATGGTGCCATGCAAAATAACTGCCGTGGAGGAATTATAGGCGCGATTCTACCGTGTACTGTTGCTTGTCGGCCTCTTACTTGCAGCAGTAAGAGGCCTGCGTCACCGACATCTACTGCCTCGCATTACGGCCATTCGGCGGCCGCTGTCCGGTCGAGAAATTACTGCGCCACGGATTGATGTCGATGCCGCCGCGCCGGGTATAGCGCGCATACACCGCCAGTTTCTGTGGTTTGCACTGCCGCAGGATATCCATGAAGATCCGTTCGACACACTGCTCGTGGAACTCATGATGCTCCCGGAATCCGATCAGGTATCTCAGCAAGCCTTCCTGGTCGATCGGCGCGCCGACGTACCGGATCTGGACGCTGCCCCAGTCGGGTTGCCCGGTGACCAGGCAATTCGATTTCAGGAGATGCGACAGCAGGGTTTCCTCGACGATCGAGTCTTCCTGGTTCGCCTTCAAGAGAGTCGGCTCGGGCGTATAGCCGTCGACTTCGATGTCGAGGCGGTCGAGCAGCAGACCGTCCAGTTCGGCCATGCGCAGTTTCTCGAAGGCGTCCGGCATCGTCAGGCTGATCTGCACCGGCGCGCCGAAACCGGCCGACAGATCCGCCCGCAACAGTTCGAGCAAGGCCTCGGCGCCGCCCAGGCGGGTCTGGTTGAAGGCATTCAGGTACAGCTTCAACGACTTGGATTCGACGATGCTGGGCGAATCGGCGGGCACGGTTATGGAGACAATGGCGATTTGCGGCTTGCCGCGCAGGTTCAGCCAGGACACCTCGTAGGCATTCCAGATATCGATGCCGAAGAACGGCAGCGTGCCGCTCAAGCCGAGCTCGTCGCGCTTTGGCTTGCGCGCCATCGGAAACAGCAGGCTGGAATCGTACTGCGTCGCATAGGCGGCGGGCTTGCCCAGCGGTGAAGCCTGGGGAGAATTATCGGGAAGGGCGGGCGTGCTCATGGCGGAGTGGCGGACCGCGAGGCGGTCACGCAGGAAGCGGCGGACTATGCGCAATTCCGTATTTTGACAGAATGGCGCGCCGGCGTGATGCGCGCCCGCCGGCTTACGCCCGCAGCTTGAACGGATTGAAATCCGTCTCCCGGTCGTAGTAATCCTCGTTTTCCTTGGCCTTCAGAAAATTGACGACGCGGTAGGTGACTGGTGTCATCACCACTTCCCAGCCGGTTTTCAGGAAATACTGCGCGACGATTACCGCCATTAATTGCTGGTTCGACCAGATGCCGTAGAACGCGATCACGTAGAACAGGCTGGAGTCGACCAGTTCG
>JACMOV010000027.1 GCA_014377845.1 Herminiimonas sp. | reverse complement strand
TTCTTACCCGGTTTGCCAACGCCGCAGCGCTCCTGCTGGCGGTCACGGCGTGGTCTGCGCCTGTCAATGCCCAGGCCCTGCCGCCACCGCCGAACATGGTGCCGATCACGGAGCGCCTGACCAGTTCCGGCCAGCCCTCGGCCGCGTGGCTCGAGACGCTCGGCGCGCGAGGCTATGAAGCCGTCATTTATCTGGCGCCGCTGACGGTCGGCGACGCCATTCCCGACGAGCCGCAGATCCTGGCGCGCCAGTCGATCGATTTCGTGCATATCCCGATCGCCTTCAACCAGCCGACGGCCGCGGATTTCGACAGCTTCGCCGCTGCGATGACGCGCTTCGCGGACAAGAAAGTGCTGGTCCACTGCCAGATCAACATGCGCGCCTCGTCGATGGTTTTCCTGTACCGCACGGTCGTCGGCAAGGAAGACCCGCAGGTCGCGTTTGCGTCAGTGGAAAAGGTGTGGACGCCGAACGGTGTCTGGAAGGCGTTCATGCAGACCCAGCTGCAGCGGCATGGGGTGGTGTTCGATTTCTTTTGATGGGCGCGGTCGCAGGCGTGCATTGCCTGGACCGCGAGGGAAAGCTCAGGAAGCGGTGCGTGGGCGTGGGCTGCGCTGCGTCATCTCGATTGCCACCGGTTCCGAGCGACTTGCCGCAGGCTGGCGGGGTGTGAGCAGGCCACGTTCCATCAGGTCCATTTGCTCGGCGTGATAAGCCTCGGCATGCGCGTTTGCATTACGTTCCGCCTTTTCTCTTGCGGAATCTGCAACACATCCACCAACGAACGTTAATGCTGTACCGCCGACCATACAGGCCACTCCGGCTCCAGCATACACAGTCGTTTCATGCGCTGAAGCTTTTTCAAGACCGGAAACAAACAATTCGAAACCCGCAATCCCTGCTGCCAGTCCAGCACAACTCAGTACACCTGAGCTGAAAGTCCGGTTCGACATCAGGTCGGGCCTCCTTGCCAGTACCGCACTCTGCGGCCTGCGTCCAGGGTTGCCAGCCGCCTGAGCATCCGCAGCTGTGTGTCCGTGATGCAACCGCAGAGCGCGGATTGCCGTTGGTGATCCTGCAGCCACGGCCGGCACGGTTGCTGCCGGTGGTCGGGTTCTTGCTGGTGGTTGTGTTGCCGCAGGCAGCGCGCCCGGCGGGTGCGGTAATGCCGTTGTCGGGTTGTCTGCGCTTCGATAGGCCGCGATCTGGAACGCGCCAGGCGTATCGAGCAGTGGCGAATACCCGCGACCCGTTGGGGAGGTTTGCAATGCACTTGGGAGCATGATTTACCTTGCCTTTTTTAAAAAATAGAAAATTTTGCCGAGGAACGGCCGCGATTTACGCCAGCAATCGGGAACGTGGAGAACGTACCGCACCGCTGCGGGCGTATGGTCGTGTTTTTTCAACATGATCCAGCCTGCAGTCCCGCATGGACGTACACTTAGCCGAAAAGATGCGGGAAGTGAATTGCATTTGCATGAATTTATGGATCGATGCATTTACCCGCCTCACGTTGGGACGGGGCGCCGCTGTCCGGCCTGATCGGGGGCGCTTGCACTGCGTGTTCGATTTCTTTTGAAGGGCCCGAATCACCGCACCATTAAAGCACTCGATACGCCCCATCATCATGGGTTATCTGTCTATCCTCAGATGCGTCATGGCAAAGGCAAAATCAATTTCGAGGTCGATGAAGTCGTCCTGTCATGGGCGACCTGATGACTGCATTGCTGATTGCGGATTCGGGGCCGCTTTTTTAGCGCGCCGCCGCCGACCTGCTCGATCTGTTTTTCTATTTTGAACTGGTCATAACTGACGTGTTGAAGGAAGAAACGATCGATCGATCCGGTGCGCACGCTGCCTCAGTCGAGGCGAACCGCCTGTACGGGTTTTTCTCGCAACCAAATTACTACAGCGCGTGTCGACTGACTTGCGGGGCCGCCTCAGCGTTGGCGTCATCCAAGTTCACGGGCCCTGTATCCCGCGCCATCAGCGCCGCGCCGATCATCACCAGCACCGGTCCGCTGCAGGTATCGAGCCCGTGCTCCATCTCTGCCAGCGTCAGGCGCAGGATCCGTTCGTCGGCACGGCTGCAGTTTTCCACCACGATCACCGGGGTTACGGAAGGCCGGCCGGCAGCGATCAGCTTCCTGGCGGTGTTGATCGCCTCGCGCCCGCCCATGTACTGCACCAGCGTGTCGGCGGCGGGCAGGGTGGTGGCGTCCGGTTCGTTCGGGTCGGTGTTCGATGTGAAGAATGCCACGCTGCGCGAGACGCCGCGCTTGGTCAGCGGCTGGCCGCTTGCCGCTGCCGCAGCCAGTGCGGTGGTGATGCCGGGAACGATCCCGACCGTGATGCCCGCGGCTTCCAGTGCCCGCAGTTCTTCATCTGCCCGACCGAACAGCATCGGGTCGCCGCCTTTCAAGCGCACCACCCGCGCATATTTGTGCGCACAATCGATCAGCTGCTTGTTGATGAAGGCCTGCGCCGTCGACAGCTTGCCGCAGCGCTTGCCAACCAGGATCTGCTCGGCTTGCGGGCAGAGCGCCAGCATCTCCGGCGTCACCAGCGCGTCGTGCAGCACGACGTCCGCTTCCGCCAGCAACCGGGCGCCGCGCACCGTGATCAGGTCGGCTGCACCCGGACCGGCGCCGATCAGCCACACCCGGCCGGGTCCCGGGGCGGGGGCGGGTGGCGTGCGATCGGTCATGGCCGGCAGTCGGATCAGGTCGGGGTGGTGGTCGCGATCGTTACAGCGTGATCATGCCTGCGGCGACGGTCTGGTGCGTGACTTCGTCGATCAGGATGAACGCGCCGGTGGCGCGGATCGCGGTATAGGCGTCGGCCGCCAGCGGCTGCTGTACGGTCAGCGTGATGCTGGCGACGTCGTTGAGCTGCAGGCCGGTGGCAGGGCGCTTCTCCTGGGTGTTGATGTCGAGGAGCGTGTCGACCTTGGTCACGCGGGCGCTGACCTGCCGCGTGGTGTGCTTGAGCCAGTACTTGCGGCGCAGATCGAGTGGTTCTTCCGACAGCCAGCAAACATCCGCCGTCACGGTCCTCAGCACGGTTGCCGGACTGTCTGCCGGCACCAGCATGTCGCCGCGCGAGATGTCGACATGTTCGTTCAGCAGGATCGTGACCGACTGGCCGACGACGGCGCAATCGCGTGATCCATCCAGCGTAACGATGTCCTTGACGGTCGCCTTCAGGCCGCTTGGCTGCACGAGAAGATGGTCGCCCTTGCGGACCTTGCCGGCCTCGATGCGGCCCATGTAGCCGCGGAAGTCGTTGGCTTCGTGGCCGTTGTGGCGCGCCACCAGCTGCACCGGAAAGCGCAGCGGATCGTCATGCGATTCATCGTAGACCGAGAGCGACTCGAGCATCTCGATCAGGGTCGGACCGATGTACCACGGCATGCGGTCGGTGGCGGTCACGACGTTGTCGCCTGCCAGTGCGGACAGGGGAATCGGCCGGATGTCCTTCAGGCCGAGCTGCTTCGCAAACGTGGCATACGCGGCCACGATGCGGTCGTAGACGCTCTGGTCGTAGTTCACCAGGTCCATCTTGTTGACGGCCACGATCACATGCTCGATCTGCAGCAGGTGCGCGATCGTCGAATGGCGCTTGGTCTGGATCAGCAACTCGACGCTGCCGTCGTCGCCGAACTTCACTTTCGAGACATCGATCAGGATGATCACCGCATCGGCGGTCGATGCGCCGGTCACCATGTTGCGGGTGTACTGCTCATGTCCCGGGGTGTCGGCGATGATGAACTTGCGCTTCGGCGTGGCGAAGTAGCGGTAGGCGACGTCGATGGTGATGCCTTGTTCGCGCTCGGCTTCCAGGCCATCGGTCAGCAGCGACAGGTCGATCGTATCGCCGACGGTGCGTTTGTTCTTGGCGCGCGACATGGCGTCGAGCTGGTCGGCGAAGATGCCTTTGCTGTCGAACAGCAGGCGGCCGATCAGCGTGCTCTTGCCATCGTCGACCGAGCCGGCCGTGATGAAGCGCAGCAGGCCGCGCTCGACGCCGGCGTCGGCTGCGTGCGCTGAATGGGCTGCAGCAGGTGTGTTGAGGACAGCGGCGTTCATCAGAAATACCCTTCTTTCTTGCGTTTTTCCATCGAGGCTTCCGAGGTCTGGTCATCCATCCGGGTGGCGCCGCGTTCGGTGATCTGCGTGATCGCGGTCTCGGTAATGATGGCGTCGACGGTGCTGGCGTCGGAGGCGACCGGACAGGTGCAGGAGATGTCACCGACGGTACGGAAGCGCACCGTCATGGTTTCAACCGTCTCGCCGGGTTTGGCCGGTGTCAGGTCGGTCAGCGGCACCAGCAGGCCGTTGCGCGGGATCACCTGGCGCTGGTGCGCAAAATAGATCGGCGGCAGTTCCAGCTTTTCGCGGGCGATGTATTGCCAGACGTCGAGTTCGGTCCAGTTCGAGATCGGGAAGACCCGCATGTTCTCGCCCGGATGCACCCGGGTGTTGTAGAGGTCCCAGAGCTCGGGCCGTTGCGCCTTCGGATTCCACTGGCCGAACTCGTCGCGGAAGGAAAAGATGCGCTCCTTGGCGCGCGCCTTTTCTTCGTCGCGCCGGGCGCCGCCGATGCAGGCGTCGAACTTGTGTTCGGCGATGGTCTCCAGCAGCGTCACGGCCTGGGCGGCATTGCGCGAATCGGTTGCCGGATTGCGCAGGCGCACCGTGCCGCGCCGGATCGATTCCTCGACCGAGCCGACGATCAGCCGCTCGCCAAGTTCGGCGACCCGCTTGTCACGGAACGTGATCACTTCAGCGAAATTGTGACCGGTATCGATGTGCACCAGCGGGAACGGAAACGCGCCGGGACGAAAGGCTTTTTCGGCGATGCGCAACAGCACGACGGAGTCCTTTCCGCCCGAGAACAGCAAGGCCGGGTTGGCGCATTCGGCCGCCACTTCCCGCATGATATGGATGGCTTCGGATTCGAGCCAGTCCAGGTGGCGCTCGTTGATCGCGCCGGCCGGCGCAGCACCGGCGACGCGCTGCAGGGGATCGTGTGTTTGTTCGACGGCTGTGTTCATGAGTTCAGACTTGATTGGATGATGAAGGTGCGACTGTGTCGACGACAGGGTCAGGCGGCGGGCTCGATGCGGATGCCGGCTTGATGCGAATCAGCTTGCCGTCGACCACATGCAGGCCACATTCCTTCGAGTCCGGATTCTCCCACCACCAGCGGCCGGCGCGCACGTCCTCGCCCGGCTGGATCGCCCGGGTGCACGGCTCGCAGCCGATCGAGGGATAGCCCTTGTCGTGCAGCGGGTTGTACGGCACGGCGTTGGCGCGGATGTAGGCCCAGACATCGGCCTCGGACCAGTCGGCCAGCGGGTTGAACTTGATCATGCCGTGCGCTGCATCGTCTTCCTGCACGTCGAGTCCGGCGCGGGTGGTCGACTGCGCGCGGCGCTGCCCGGTGACCCAGGCGCGGTTGCCGGCCAGGGCACGGTTCAGCGGATCGACCTTGCGGATGCGGCAGCATTCCTTGCGCATCTCGACGCTGTCGTAGAAGGCGTTCAGGCCGTTGGTCTTCACATAGTCTTCGACTGCGGCGGCATCCGGACGGAAGGGCGTCACGTCGTAGCCGTAGGTCGTGCGGATGCGGTCGAGCATGCCCAGGGTTTCGGCATGCAGGCGGCCGGTTTCCAGCGTGAAGATGCCGATCGGCAGTTTCGCCTTCAGGATCAGGTCAGTCAGCACCATGTCTTCTGCGGCCAGGCTGGAGGCGAACACCGCCGGCGAAAAATCCGCCGCGATCCGCGCCAGCGTCGCGCTGGTTGCCGCGACCAGTTCCGGCAGGCTCTGCGCCGGCGTCACCGCGGCAGTGGCGGTGTCGCCGCTCATGCCGGCGCTCCAGGACGCGCGGCCCGGCGAAACAGCGGCGTCTTCTGGTCCCACGAGGTCTGGTAGCTCTCCGAAAAATCGGTCAGGCCTTTCAGTGCATCGTGAATGCTGCGGTCTTCTCGGGTGGCAAAGGCATCGAAGCCGACGCGCTGCATGTAGAACAGATTGTCGCGCAGGACATCGCCGATGGCGCGCAGTTCGCCCGTGTAGCCGAGCCGGCTGCGCAGGTTGAAGGCGATCGAGTAGCCGCGGCCATCAGTGAATTTCGGAAAATCCACGGCGATGACCTTGAACTTGCCGAGCACGTCCTTAAGCACTTCCGGCCGTGCGTCGCTGGCCAGCCAGACACCCAGTTCGGCACGCGCCGACAGCGTGGCCTGCTGCGCCTGCCACACGGTGAGCGGCACGATCGTACGCCCCTCGGGCACGACGACGTCGGCGGCGGTGTCGCCTTCGGCCAGCTTCAGTACGGTCCAGTCGTCGCTGACCACTTCCCGGTGTTTGATGATGTCACGCATATGCATCTTCTCCTGCGACGTGCTTGGTCTTGATCGGCGTCGCGTAGACATGTTCCTTGAACGGGGCGATGCCGAGGCGCTGCACGGTTTCGATGAAGGGTTCGCTTTCGATCCGGTCACGCACGTACACCTGCAGCAGGCGCTCGATGACGGTTGGCATCTGGTGCGCCGAGAACGACGGTCCGATGATCTTGCCGATCGCGCTGTAGTTGCCCTGCGCGCCGCCGAGCGATACCTGGTACCACTCGGCGCCATCCTTGTCGACGCCGAGGATGCCGATGTTGCCGACATGATGATGGCCACAGGCGTTGATGCAGCCCGAGATGTTGAGCTCGATCTCGCCGATGTCGTGCTGGAAATCGAGGTTGTCGAATTTCTCGGAAATCGCCGCCGCGATCGGGATCGACTTGGCATTCGCCAGCGAGCAGAAATCGCCGCCCGGGCAGCAGATGATGTCGGTCAGAAGCCCGATGTTCGGCGTCGCCAGGCCATGCGCCTTCGCCAGCTTGAACAGTTCCGGAAGATCGGCCTGGCGTACATCGGCCAGAACCAGGTTCTGCTCGTGCGTGACGCGGATTTCGCCGAAGCTGAACTGGTCGGCCAGCCCGGCCACGAAATCCATCTGCTCGGCGGTGGCGTCGCCCGGTGGCACGCCGGTTTTTTTCAGGGACAGCAGGACGATCGCGTAGCCGGGTTTCTTGTGCGGCTTGACGTTGCGCCGCATCCAGTTGGCGAACGGCTTGTCGCTGGCAGCCTGTGCGATCACGGCGGCATCGTCGCCATCGAACGCGTCGTACGCCGGGTCCTTGAAGTAGGACGCCACGCGGGCGAATTCTTCGGTCGTGAGCGTGCTCGGGCCATCCTTCAGGTCGGCCCATTCGGCGTCGACCTGGGCGCGGAAATCATCGATGCCGATCGCCTTGACCAGGATCTTGATACGCGCCTTGTAGATGTTGTCGCGCCGGCCGTACTGGTTGTAGACCCGCATGATCGCTTCGGTGTAGGTCAGCATGTGCTGCCATGGCAGGAAGTCGCAGATGACGCTGCCCAGGATCGGCGTGCGGCCCATGCCGCCGCCGACCATGACGCGCAGGCCGATTTCCCCGGCGTCGTTCGTCAGCACCGTGAAGCCGATATCGTGCACCGCAGTCGCGGCGCGGTCTTCCGTGGCGCCGTTGTAAGCCAGCTTGAACTTGCGCGGCAGGAAAGCGAATTCAGGGTGGAAGGTGCTCCACTGGCGCATGATCTCCGCATACGGACGCGGGTCGATCAGCTCATCCGCGGCGACGCCGCAAAATTCATCCGAGGTGATGTTGCGGATGCAGTTGCCGGAGGTCTGGATCGCATGCATCTCCACCGATGCCAGGTCGGCCAGGATTTGCGGCGTGTCTTCGAGGTTGATCCAGTTGTACTGGATGTTCTGGCGGGTCGTGAAGTGGCCGTAGCCGCGATCGTACTTGCGGGCGATGGTCGCGAACATGTGCATCTGGGCCGACGACAGCAGGCCATAGGGCACGGCGACCCGCAGCATGTACGCGTGGCGCTGCAGGTACAGGCCGTTCTGCAGGCGCAGCGGACGGAATTCGTCTTCCGCCAGTTCGCCCGACAGGCGGCGGCGCACCTGGTCGGCATACTGCGCAATGCGTTCCTTGACGATCTGGTGGTCGTAGTGGTCATAGCGATACATCGATTGAGTCCTTAAAAAACCAGTTTGACGGCAACCGTCGTCAGCGTCAGCGCCAACAGGCCACGCAAGAATTTTTCTGGCACGCGCCGCGCCGCCAGGGAACCGATGGTGATGCCAGGCAGCGATCCGATCAACAGCGTACCCAGCAATTCCCAGTTGATCGATCCGAGCCACCAGTGGCCGAACGCGGCAATCGCCGTCAGCGGCACGGCGTAAGCAATGTCGGTGCCGGCAATTTCGGCCGGCGACAGCTTCGGATACATCAGCACCAGCAGGGTCGCACCGACCGCACCTGCGCCGATGGAGGAGACGGTGACCAGCGCGCCCAACAGTATACCGGAGACCACGGTGGCAATCGCCAGCGGCGTGCCATGCAGATGCTTCTCGGGATGGGCATTGAGCCAGATCTGCATTTTCCCGCGAAACAACAGCGCGATCACCGTCAGGGCGACCGAGCCGGCGATCGAATAGCGGATGATCTGGCCGATTTCGGGATTCAGCGCGCCGAACTGCTTCAGGAACAGGGTGGCGATGATGGCCGATGGCAGCGCGCCCAGGCACAGCAGGCGCACGATATTCCAGTGCACCGTGCCGCGATAACGATGTGCGATGGTGCCGGCGACCTTGGTCACGGAGGCGAATGCCAGGTCGGTACCGACGGCGACGCCCGGCACCACGTTGAACAGCAGGGTCAGGAGCGGCGTCATCAGCGAGCCGCCGCCCACGCCCGTCAGACCGACCAGCAGACCAACGCCAAAACCGCAAACAATATAAGAAAGACTCATATGCCTCCACGCAAACAGAGGGGAATAGTAATAAACTTGCGCCTTATTCCAAACTACAGACAATCTATTTGCTTATATACGTTTTTGGCATATGGATTGTCTAAAACCATGCAAGCATCGTGCCGGGCAGCATTGCTATCCTGCAACGATAAGAGGCCACATGAACCTGCACCAACTGCGCTTTGTCCGGGAAGCGGTACGGCAAAACTTCAACCTGACCGACACGGCCAAGGCGCTTTTCACCTCGCAGCCGGGGGTGTCGAAGGCGATCATCGAACTCGAGGAAGAGTTGGGCGTCGACATCTTCAGCCGCCACGGCAAGCGCATCCGCGGCCTGACCGAGCCCGGCCGGGCGGTCTTGAAGGCGGTCGAGGTGGTGATGCAGGAAATCGATACCCTGAAAAGCATTGGCCGCGAATTCGCCGCCCAAGACAGCGGCAGCTTCACCATTGCGACCACCCACACCCAGGCGCGCTACTCACTGCCGCTGGTGGTGCAGGCGTTTACCCAAAAGTTTCCGAAGGTGCGCTTGACACTTCTTCAAGGAAATCCGAAGCAGGTTGCCGAGATGGTGCTGAAGGACCAGGCGGACCTGGCGATCGCGACCGAGTCGGTTGCCGGGGTCGATGGCTTGATCTCGGTGCCGTGCTACCAGTGGGAGCACATGGTGGTGGTGCCGCCGGAGCATCCGCTCCTGAAATCGAAACTGCTCACGCTCGAAGAGATCGCCGCGTATCCGCTGATCACCTACGATGCGGCGTTTGCCGGGCGCAGCAAGATCGACCATGCGTTTTCGTTGCGCAGCCTGAAACCGACCATCCTGCTGGAAGCGATTGACGCCGATGTCATCAAGACCTATGTCGAACTCGGACTCGGCGTGGGCATCATCGCCGGCATGGCCTTCGATGCCGAGCGCGACAGCAAGCTGCGGGCGATGCCGGTCGGCCACCTGTTCGGCACCAATGTCTCGCGCGTGGCGATCAAGCAGGGCGCCTACCTGCGCAGCTACGTCTATACCTTCATCGAACTGCTGACCCCGACCCTCAACCGCAAGCTCATCGAACAGCTGATGAGCGGCGAAAAAGAAATGTACGAGCTATGACCGTCCACACCGATCTCCAGGGCTATTACGCGCAGCGCGCCGCCTCCTACGAAGAAGTCTATGCGAAGCCCGAGCGGCAGGCCGACCTGGCGCGCTTGCACCAGCGCGTGCGGGAATTGTTTGCCGGCCAGCGCGTGCTGGAAATCGCCTGCGGCACCGGCTACTGGACCGCCGATCTCGCAGCGACGGCGGCGCAGGTGCTTGCCACCGACATCAATCCGGCGGTGCTCGATGTCGCACGCACCCGGAAACTCCCGGCCGGCAAGGTCACCTTCGCATTGGCCGACGCCTTCGACCTGCAGCCCGGCGTCGACGTCAATGCCTGTTTTGCTGGCTTCTGGTGGTCGCATGTGGGGCGCGAGGTGCAGGACGGTTTCCTCGATCGCCTGCAGGCGCGGCTTGGCAAGAATGCGCAGGTCGTCATGATCGACAACGTGTATGTCGAAGGCAGCAGCACGCCGATTGCCCGCACCGATGCGCATGGCAACACCTACCAGATACGCCGCCTTCCCGACGACACGCGCCATGAAGTGCTGAAGAATTTTCCGACCGACAGCACGCTTCGCAAGCGGCTCGGCGGACATCTCAAGGATATCCGCATCGAACGGCTGGACCATTACTGGCTATTGAGCGCGCGCTTCAAGTAGGGCGACGCAGGGCGCTGTTGCCGACCTGTTCCAAGCCGCCACCCGGATGATCGGGTCCGCGAATCCGGCGCTCAATCCTTTGCCGGCAGCGCAATTGCGAGAACCTTCATCCGGTAATTCAGCTGGCGCAGCGTCATGCCCAACCGCTGCGCGGCACGCGACTTGTTGTTGCGCGCGGCGCGCAGGGCGTCTTCGATCGGTGCACGCTCGTCGACATCGACCTGCTGGTAGTCGCGTACGCGGACGGCTGGCGTCGCGTCGGCAGGACCTGCCACTAGCGCCGGCCGCGATCCCGCCGGCTTGCCAGTCGCCATGGTTGGAGCCGCATCATCGCCGTGCGCCACCGCGCTGCCGGTCTCTGCCGCCAGTACAGCCGTCACGTCCCCGGCATGAATCAGCGGGCCATTGGCCAGCAGCGACAGTCGCTCGATGATGTTGCGCAGTTGCCGCACGTTCCCCGGCCAGTCGTAGCCGGTGAGTTCATCCAACGCTTCCGCCGTGATGCCGACATTGCGCTGGTATGACTGGTTCACCTGATTTAAATAGAAGCGCACCAGCTGCCGGATATCGTCGCGCCGCTCGCGTAGCGACGGCAGCGTTATCGGGATCACGTTCAAGCGGTAGAACAGGTCGAGCCTGAACTTGCCCTGCGCAACCAGCCTCTGCAGATCCTGGTTGGTGGCCGCGACGATCCGCACGTCGATCGGGATTTCACGCTGACCGCCGACCCGCTCGACGGTTTGCTCCTGCAGCACGCGCAGCATCTTGACCTGCATCGCCAGCGGCAGGTCGCTGATCTCGTCAAGCAGTAGCGTGCCGCCCTCGGCCTGCTCGAAGCGGCCGCGCCGCATGCCGGTGGCTCCGGTGAATGCGCCTTTCTCGTGACCGAACAGTTCGGATTCGAACAGGCTCTCGGGAATCGCGCCGCAGTTGACGCGGATGAACGGCGCATCCCGGCGCGGGCTCGACAGGTGTAGCGCACGGGCGAACAGTTCCTTGCCGGTGCCGGATTCGCCCAGCAGCAGGATGGTGGCGTCGGTCTGCGATACCTGTTCGATCTGGCGCAGGGCCGCGTGCAGCACCGCCGATTCGCCGACGATGCCGTACGACGATACCGAGCGTGCTGAGCGGGACAGGGCCGACTTCAGCTCGAAGTTTTCCGATTCGAGACGGGCGGTCTTTTCGCTTGCCAGCCGATTGATGTTGACGATCTGGCCGATCAGGCTGGCCACGATCTGCAGCACATGCAGGTCGTCGGCCAAGGCGCGGTCCCGGCGGCGCAGGCGGTGCACGGCGAGCACGCCGTCGACCGCGCCGTCGATCAGGATTGGCAGGGCAATATAGGATACGGTTTCCTGCGGCAGGTCGGCGCGGTCGACCGTGCGCGCCAAGTACAGCGGCTCATCGTCGATATCCTGGACGATCAGGATGCCGCCGGTCTTGAAGGTGCGGCCCGTGATGCCTTCCCCGACCTTGAACACACCGCGCCGGATTTCGTCCGGCCTGAGCCCATAGGCATGCGCGATCGCGATTTCATTCGAGACGCCATTGCGCAGCAGGACCCGGCCGCGATTCAGGCCGAGCAGTTCCGACAGCAGATGCAGCATGCTGCGGATGGTGACGCCGGGCTCGAAGCTCTTGCCGACCAGCTTGGCGATCTCGCGCACCGCCAGCAGTTCGCGCTTGGCCCATGGTTCGGGCATGCTGCGCGCAATTGGTGCGGCCGGTGGTGCGGGCGCTGCAGCCTGCGCGCCCGCCTCGCTTGCCATTGCGTCAATTCGATGCGCTTTCATCCTGCTCCAGTCGCCGAATCCTGCATAAGCATAATGCTTACAATATGGCGCACAATGTCTGCAGGTTTCGTGCCATGCCGCCGGTCGGCCTGATCGACCCGACCGCGTTGCCAATCCCGATCCCCTACAAAAACCAAAAAATGAAACTCGCCACCCTGAAAGACGGTTCCCGCGACGGCCAGCTCGCGGTCGTGTCACGCGATCTGAAGACCGCGGTCCTGGCCGACGCCATCGCGCCGACGCTGCAACGCGCGCTCGACGACTGGGCCTTCATCGCGCCCCAGCTCGAAGAACTGTCTGTCGCCTTGAACCAGGGTCCGGTGCGCCATGGCTTCCCGTTTGATCCGAGGCGATGCATGGCGCCGCTGCCGCGCGCCTTCCAGTGGGTCGACGGTTCGGCCTATGTCAATCATGTGGAACTGGTGCGGCGCGCGCGCAAGGCGGAGATGCCGGCATCCTTCTGGCACGAACCCCTGATGTACCAGGGCGGCTCGGACGATTTCATCGGACCGACCGACGACATCCGGTTTGCCTCGGCCGAGTGGGGCATCGATTTCGAGGGCGAGGTCGCGGTGATCACCGGCGACGTACCGATGACGGCGACGACAGACCAGGGGGCAGCGCAGATCCGGCTGCTGATGCTGGTCAATGATGTCTCGCTGCGCAACCTGATTCCGGAGGAACTGGCAAAAGGCTTCGGTTTCGTGCAGTCGAAACCGGCATCGAGCTTTTCACCGGTGGCGGTTACACCGGACGAGCTGGGCGATGCCTGGCATGACGGCAAGGTGCATCTGCCGCTGCGCACCACCTGGAACGGCTTGCAGGTCGGCGCGCCGGATGCCGGCACCGACATGGTGTTCAGCTTTCCGCAACTGATCGCCCATGTGGCGAAGACCCGCAACCTGCGCGCCGGCTCGATCGTCGGCTCCGGCACGGTCTCCAACAAGGATGCGTCGAAGGGCTACACCTGCATCGCCGAAAAGCGGTGCCTGGAGATGATCGCGGGTGGTGAAGCGAAGACGCCGTTCATGCAGTTCGGCGACACGATCCGGCTGGAGATGGCCGATGCGTCAGGCAAGTCGATCTTCGGGGCGATCGACCAGACGCTGGTGCAGGTCGTGGAAGCCGGTGCGCGCAAGCGGCTGCCAGAACGCGCCTAAGCCGCCATCCGATCGGCCGCCATGCATCCCGCGAGCAGGAACGACAGGCCGATCACCAGCACCAGTTCGCCTTCGGCCGAACGGGCGGTGCCGGCGATGCCCGGGACGGTAATGGCGGTCATCGGCTTGATCACGAGATCTGCCGTGCCGTCGACCGCTTCGACTGCCAGGATGTACGGGTTGGGCGCGATGATCACGATGCCGACCCGTTCGTTGCAAGGCTCGTAACCGAGAACCGCGGCCAACGACAGCACCGGCAGCGGCCGGCCCTGGTCGCGCAGCACGGGTGCGCCGCCGATCTGGGAAAACGCCTCCGGTAATTCGACCACCCGCTGCACCACGGCCATCGGCATCGCCAGCGCGGCGCCGGCAGTGTGCACCAGCATGGTCGGCACGATCGACAATTCGATCGGCAGGCGGATCGAAAACCGGGTGCCCGAGCCCAACGTGGAGTCGATCCGGATCGCACCGCGATGTTTCTCGACCGCGGTCTTTACCACGTCCATGCCGACGCCGCGGCCAGAGACGCTGTTGGCGACTTCCTTGGTCGAAAAGCCTGGCAGGAACACGAGCTGGAAAGCCTCGTCGTTGCTCTGCGCCGCATGCTCGCTGATCAGGCCCTTGGCGATTGCCTTTTGCCGCAACGCGTTCGGATCCATTCCCTTGCCGTCGTCGGACAGCTCGATCATGACGCTGCTGGCTTCCTGCCAGGCCTTGAGTGAAATGATGGCTTTGGCTGACTTGCCGCTGGCCAGCCGCGCAGCGCTGTCTTCGATGCCGTGGTCGAGCGCATTGCGCAGCATGTGCACCAGCGGGTCGTAGAGGCTGTCGACCACCACGCGGTCGACTTCGGTCTCTGCGCCCTCGATCACCAGTTCGACATCCTTGCCAAGATCCTTGGCGAGTTCGCGTACCAGGCGCGGAAATTTCTGGAACAGCCGGCCGACCGGCTGCATGCGCGTCGACAGCGTGGCGCGTTGCAGTTCGGTGGAGTAGCGCGAGGCCCGGTTGAGGGTTTCAGACAGCGCCGCCATCAGCGCCGCGGCACCGCCTTCGAACTGGAACTGGCCGAGTTTTTCGAGCAAGACGGCAGCCTGGTTGGCGGCCTGCACCGATTCGCCGGCGACTTCAAGCAGCGCGTCGAGCTTGACGGCGTCGACCCGGATGCTGTCTTCCTTGACTGGCGCTGCGCCTCCGCGTGGCGCACTGTCGGCGGCACGTGCGGGTGCGGTGGCGGCTGGCGCGGCAGGTGCAACAAGGGAAGCAGGGGAAGCAGAGGAAGCAGTAACCTGCGCAGGCGTAATTGCAGACGCGGACGCGGCCTCCGCAATCACGGCCGCACGGAGATGGCGGGCGTGTTCTTCAGCCGTCAGTGTTCCTGCAGGGACAACCGCTTCGTAGTAAGCGAGCCAATCGATGCCGCCTGCGGTAACCGGCGTTGCTTGGGCAGAGACGATGCCCGCAACCGGCGCGGTTGCGGGTGCTGCAGGTGCAGCGGCTGCAGATGGCGCAGCAGGCGCATCGGGCGCCTTGCCTTTGATCGCATGCGTCAGGATATCTTCGAGCGAGGCCGGCATCGCCGACAGACTGGCCGGACTTGCGCCGTTTGCCAGTTCGGTCAGCTGATCGGCCACGAAGCCGCTGGCCTGCAGCGCCGCCTCGATGGCGATCGGCGTCACCGGCGCGGCGCCGGTGCGCAGCGCATCGAACAGGTTTTCCGTCAGGTGGCAAGCCGACACCATCGCCGGCAGGTTCATGAAGCCGGCGCCGCCCTTGATCGTGTGGAAGGACCGGAACACGGCATTGAGCGTATTGAGATCGCCTGGATTGCGCTCCAGCGACAGCAGGTGCTCCTCGACATTGGTCGCCAGATCCAGCGCTTCGACCACGAAATCCTTGAGCATGTCTTCCATCAGAAGCCCAGGCTTTCAAGCAGGTCGTCGACGCCGTCCTGCGCCATTGCCGCGCCATCGACCGACGGGCCGTTCATCAACTCCACCGGCTTCGGCTCGGCCGGTTGCGTCGCAATCTTCAACTCGGCTGGCGCGTTGTCGCGCAATAGCTGCGCCAGCTCTTTTTCGGCGGTGTGGGTGATGACGACGATCTTCTTGATGAGCTGCCCGGTGATGTCCTGGAAGTCCTGCGCCATCATGATTTCCAGAAGGCGCGCCTTTTCGGCATCGGTGGCTTCGGCGACGGTGGCAGCGAACTGGCGGGAATCGCCGGCCAGCGCCTTGAACTCATCGACATTGAGCTTGCCGTCGAATAACGCCGACCAACGGGCGTCCATTTCCTTTGCTTTCTTTGCCAGCACATCTTGCGCCGGCATGCCGATGTCGATGGCATTGAGTACCGTGGTGGCGGCCTTTTCGGTCAGCGACGCGACATATTCGAGGCGATCCTTGGCATCCGTGATTTCGGTGGCGACCGAGGTCAGCGAGCGGTCGTAACCCAGTTCGCGCAGAGAGTCGTGCAGCAGGCGCACGATGCCGCCAAGGCGGGTAAACATCGGCTGGGCGGCGCTGTCGCCATCTTCGCCAGGCGCTACGTGCGCCTCCGCTGCTGCGGCCGGACCTGAAGCCGCAGATGCCGCCGCTGCAGGTGCAGCAGCGTCGCGCTGGGCGGAAATCTCTTCGAACAGTGCATCAAAATCGTCGTCGCTGCCAGCCATAGTGCACTTTCTCCAGAAGGAATCGCTTGTTTGCAGGGGCGGACCGGGACAGCGCTTGCGCGGCTGCCCGAGGCCCACTTCCCCTATGTTTTCTTTAAGCAATAATAACCAGTATTCCCATGGGGGCATAGCAAATCGCGCCCGTCATGGCGGTCTACGCAACACCTTCCAGCTCAACTTGCTCGAGCCGAAGTCGCTCTTGCATTATTGGCAACCAGCTCGAGCGCTGCCTCGAGCAGGGCGCTGCCGGGTTCGGCGAGCATGTCGCAGATCGTCAGGTGGTTCGATGCCGGCAGCGGGATGTCAGCAACGTGGCTCGCTTCCCAGGCACGGGCCAGCAACGTGTTCTGGCGTTTGAATTCATCCGATTCGAGTCCGCCGACTGCCGTGATGAAGGGCGTCGGATGCGACTGCGGCATGCTGGCCGGCGACAGCGGACCGACCCGTTCCGGTGTCAGGCGGAGATCCTCGTTGACGAAGGCCGCATGCTGGACCGGCGCCAGATCGTACAGTCCCGAAAACACGATGCCGGCCTTGACCAGGTCGAGTGGCAGGTCTGCCTCGTAGGCCGGCCAGTCGGCCACCATCATCATTGCCGCCAGATGCGCCCCGGCAGAATGGCCGGCCACCACGATCCGATCCGGATCGGCGCCCAGTCGCGCGGCATTGCGATGGATCCAGACCATCGCCCGCACCTGCTGCAACGCGATCTCCTCGATCGTGGCGGCGGGGGCCAGCGTGTAATTGGTCAGCGCGACACTGATGCCGGCCGCCAGAAACGCCGGCGCGATGAATGAAAAATCCGACTTGTCGAGCGAGCGCCACCAGCCGCCATGGATGAACACCAGCAGCGCGCCACCGGGTTTCGCAGCCGGGAAAAAATCGAGCCGTTCTTCGGCTGCCTCACCGAACGCCAGGTCGAGCATGCCGAGCGTGCTGGCGCGAACCTGCGCCGATCGCTGCGCCCAGCGTTCGAAAATCTGCGGATGATCCGGAATGCCGGCGCGTGCGTTGTACTGCGTGCTGCAATAGTTGGCGAGGGCGGCGCAGTCGCCGGCAAAGCGCGTGGCCGGGTCGAGGCCTGCATCGGAAGCTGTCATGTGATGGTCCTTTCAGTCGTGTTCCAACGGGATTGCAATTGCGTCTCGGGCGCGGGCCGCGGCACGGTCCGTTCAGACGCCTCGATGCCGATGCCGCCAGTGTAGCCGCATGCGATTCAATTGACGATCCGACAGCAATGCGACTACACTTGCGCCGTTTTGGTGCCCGCGCGCCGGTCTCGGCGCGCAGTTAAACGGGAAACACGAGGCGCCCGGCAAATCGGTTTTTTGCCCGGCACTAGCGTGTGCTGCCCCCGCAACGGTAAGCAAGCGTATGGCATGGCAATGCTGTCCATACAAGCCGCGTCTCGACGCCACTGTGCAGTCTGCACGGGAAGGTGACACGGTTCGACTTGCAAGCCCGGATACCGGCCAGGACAGGTGGGAACGCCGTGCCATTCGCCATGAATTGACGGCATTCCTGATTGATCTCGCTTGCGGGGAAGCTCGCGGGATACTCCTTTGCAGGGTCTTCATCCATGTTTTCATCCATTGTGCTTGTCACGCGTGACAGCACGCGCGCGCTGCTTTTGTCGTCCATCGTTTCCGCTTCCGTCACCGCTGCATCCGGCGCGCATGCGCAGTCCGCTCGCGATACCGCGCTCGACCCGATCGTCGTCACCGCGTCCCGTCTGGCCCAGCCGCAGACCGATGCCTTGCCGTTCACCACCGTCATCAGCGCCGAAGAAATTCGCAGCTCGCAAGCAGTGGACCTGCCGACCTTGCTGCGCCGGGAAGCCGGCATCCAGTTCACGCAAAATGGTGGCATCGGCCAGTCCAGCGGCCTGTTCGTGCGCGGTGCGGAAACCCGCCAGACCCTGATCCTGCTCGACGGCGTGCCGCTCACCAAGCAGGACGCGACCGGCACCGTCAGCATCGAACACCTGATGCTGGACCAGATCGATCACATCGAGATCGTGCGCGGCAATGTCTCCAGCATCTATGGCTCGAGCGCCATCGGCGGCGTCATCCAGATCTTCACCCGCCGGGGCGACGGTCCGCCGCGCATCTCGGCCGAGGTGGAGGCCGGCTCGCGCGGCACCACCCGCGTGGCCGCCGGCCTGACCGGCAGCACTGGCGCAACCGGCGACGCGCTGCGCTATGCGATCACCGCCTCGCATTTCGGCACCGGTGGGTTTTCATCGCTCAATCCGGCGCAGGTGCCGGCAGCAAATCCGGACCGTGACGGCTATCGCAACAGCAGTGTCTCGGGCTCGCTGTCGAAAGACTTCGGCCAGGATCACCAGGTCGGCGCGAATTTTTCCGCAACGCGCGGCAGCTTCGATTTCGACAGCAGCTTCGGCGATCCCACCGATGTCCACACCGGCAAGACGGATGTCGGCACCGCAGCCGTCTACACCCAGAATCGGTTCACTGAAAACTGGTCGTCACGCCTGACCTATTCGCAATCACGCGACAAGAACGCCAACCACTACGACACCAGTTTCGGCATCACCGACGACCGCTACCGCAGCAGCACCCGCATGCTGCAATGGACCAACGAGATCGTCCTGACGCCGGACTGGAAAGCCACTGCCGGCATCGAGCGTCAATGGCAGTCGCTGTCGACCGACGATGGCTTCGGTGACCTGCTTGACGTCAGCCGCAATGCCAGCAGCGTCTATGCCGGCGTCGAAGGCAAGCGCGGCGACCATCAGCTGCAGGTCAATGTGCGGCACGACCGGATCGACCGCGTCGATTCCGCATCCACCGGCTACATCGGTTACGGCTACCTGCTGTCGCCGCGCTGGAAAGCAATCGCCAGCATCGCCACCGGCTTTGCCGCGCCGCCGCTGGGCTACCTGTATTCGCCAGGGTTCGGCAACCCCGACCTCAAACCGGAGCGGTCGCGTTCGGCCGAGGTTGGCGTGCAGTACGCCTGGCAGGGCAGCCTGATGCGCGCGGCGCTGTTCGACACCCGCACCCGCGAACTGCTGCAATACGATCCGGTGACGAATCTGTTTGGCAATGTCGCGCGCGCCCGCAATCGCGGCCTGGAAGTCAGCGCCAGCACGGTCCTGGCGGCGACCACATTGCGTGCCAGCCTGACCCTGCAAGACCCGCGCGACGAAGCGAGCGACACCCGCCTGCGCCGCCGTGCGCAAGTATTGGGTTCGCTCGCCGCCGGCCGCAGTTTCGGCGTCTGGCAGGTGGGCGGCGACGTCGGCATCACCGGTAGCCGGCCGGACGGTGGCGCCGCCTTGCCTGCCTATGCGCTGGCGAACCTGAACACGGCCTATCGCCTCGCGGACAGCGTCGAACTGTATGGCCGCGTCGACAATCTGTTCGACCGCACCTACCAGACCGCGACCGGCTACAACCAGCCGCCGCGCGGCTTCTTTGCCGGTGTGCGCTGGCAGCAATGAGGCGGGACTGACCGCATGCCGCGCCGTGGATTGACGATCCTGATGCTGCTGGGCCTGCTCGCGCTGGCTTCGGTGGCGGCGGCGATGCTGTGCGGCAGCAGCGGCTGCTACGGTTCGTCCACCTTGCCGTTGCAGGGCGTCGATGTGATCTGGTCGCTGCGTTATCCGCGCGCGCTGACCGCGTTTGCGGTAGGTGGGCTGCTGGCACTGGCCGGCGCACTGATGCAGGTCCTGCTGCGTAATCCGCTGGCCGATCCCTATGTGCTGGGCGTGTCCGGCGGCGCGGCGGCAGGCGCCATGGGCATGATGCTGGCGACGCCGGCACTGGTTGCGGCCGGCATCGGCTGGCATGCCGGCTGGAGCGTGCATGCGGGCGCGCTGGCCGGCGCGCTGGCGGCTGTCGCGCTGTTGTTCGTGCTTGCGCGCAGCGCGTTGCTCGGACCGGGGACGCCGGGGGCTGGTACGCCGACCGGCATCCGCCTGATCCTGACCGGCGTGATGATCGCTTCCGGCTTCGGCGCGGTGATTACGCTGATGCTGAGCCTTGCGCCTGACAATACCCTGCGGGGCATGATTTTCTGGTTGATGGGCGACCTCGACAATGCACAGCTGTACTGGCCGGCGCTGCTGGTGCTGGCGGCTGCACTGCTATGGTCGCTAGGCTTTGGTGCGCATCTGAACGTGCTGCTGCACGGGGGTACCGGGGCGGCATTGCTGGGCATCCGCGTGGTACCGCTGCGGGCCGCCGCCTTGTTCGTCGCGTCCCTGGCAACGGCGGCCGCGGTGGCGGTGGCCGGCAGCATCGGCTTCGTCGGCCTGGTGGTGCCGCACGCGCTACGCCTGCTGATCGGAAATGACCAGCGTCTGCTGCTCCCGGCGTCCGCGCTCGCGGGCGGCGCTGCGCTGGTGCTGGCGGATCTGCTGGCCCGCACGATCGCCGCACCGCTGCAGATTCCGGTCGGCGTCATCACGGCAATGGCCGGTGTGCCGGTGCTGCTCGGTCTGCTGGCGAGGCGTCGTCCGTGAACGCGATCCCGCTTTCTACTCGGGTCCCGCTTCCGGCCCCGCTTCCGGCCCCGCTTCCGGCCCCGCTTCCGGCCCCGCTTCCGGCCCTGATTCCGGCCACGAACCTGTTGTCATGCGAACGGCTGCAGCTGCGCGCCGGCAAGCGCCTCTTGATCGAGAGCCTGGACTGGCAAGTCGCCCCCGGCCAGTTATGGTGCGTGCTGGGACCGAACGGGGTTGGCAAATCGACTCTGCTCTACACCGCTGCAGGCGTGTTGCAGTCCGCCTCCGGCAAGGTGTTCCTGGACGCCAGACCGCTCGACGCGTGGCCGGCGGGCATGCTGGCACAGATGCGCGGCTTGATGATGCAGCAGCAGGTCGATGCCTTCTCGGCGACGGCGCTTGACGTGGTACTGGTTGGCCGCACGCCGCATCGCATCGCCGGCAGCCGGCGGCTCACCGGCCCCTGGGATTCCGAAGAAGACGTCGCCGCCGCACGTGCCGCACTGGCGCAGGTCGGCATGGCAGCCTTCGAGAACGCGGATGTGATGCGACTGTCAGGCGGTGAACGCCAGCGGGTGGCGTTGGCCACCTTGCTGGCGCAAGCCCCGCGCCTGATGCTGCTTGACGAGCCGACGTCGCATCAGGACGTGGCCCATCAGTTGTCGATCATGCGGCTGGTGCGCTCGCTGGCGGCGCAGCACGCGGTGGTGGTCACGACCCACGACATCAACCTTGCCGCGCGCTTTGCCACGCATGTGCTGCTCTTGTCGCCCGGTGACGCCAAGGCCGGTCCAGTCGAGGCAGTGCTGACGACGGACAATCTCCAGGGCGCCTTCGGCTGCGGATTCGAAGTGGTACCAAATGCGGCGCAACGCCTCTTCGTGGCGCATCTTTGATCCGGGACTTTACCGGTTTCTTGTGATCTGGGTGAGTACACGCCGCATCGATTGGCTGCAAGATAGTATTCTTGTGCAGAAATCAACATGTGGATGACGCCGGCGCGCCGGCGATGCACCATGAAAACAGTCACAGATCCAGGGGGAACAGCCATGCCAGTCATCGTCGTCGCCAATCCGAAGGGAGGGGTTGGCAAGAGCACCTTCGCCACCAATCTCGCCGGCTATTTTGCCAGCCAGGGTCACAAGGTCATGCTGGGCGATATCGATGTCCAGCAATCGTCGCGCGCCTGGCTCGCCCTGCGTCCTGCCAGCCTGCCGCCGATCGCGGCGTGGGAACTGGTCGACGGCCATGTGGTCAAGCCGCCGCGCGGCACGACGCACGTGGTGCTCGATACGCCGGCGGGACTCGATGGCGTGCGCCTGCAGGAAACCATGCGCATCGCAGACAAGGTCGTCGTCCCGCTGCAGGCATCGATCTTCGATATCCTGGCGACCCAGGCGTTTCTCGAAAAGCTGCTGGCCCAGCGCGCCAAGGCCAAAATCGGCGTACTCGGCATGCGCGTCAACGTCCGCACCAAGGCTGCCGATCAGCTCGCGCATTATGTTGCGCAGCTCGGTGTGCCGGTACTCGGTTATCTGCGCGACACGCAGAACTATGTCCAGCTCGCTGCCCACGGCACGACGCTGTGGGATGTCGCGCCTTCACGCGTCGAGCGCGACCGGGAGCAGTGGGAAGCGATCCTGCGCTGGGTGCAGAGCTGACAAGCAGAAATTCACGGTGTTTCGCCGGCGAAGTGTGCACGTGAGAACGATCAATGTCGACATGCCATTCATGCGTTCAAATGCAACTGCGCGAAGTGCCACGCCGTGCTCTCAACCTATGAAGCGATGCCATGGATATTTCAGCCCAGTCACCACGCCCGCCGAGCGACCCTGCCGCAACGCATGAGAGGTCATCGTGCGGGGCCGCTTCCGCATCTGCCACATCACCTGTAGCACCTGCACCGGACCAGCCGTCCCGCAGCTTCGATGCCGAACGCAATCGTCATCCGGGTCTCAAAAACCTGCCTGCGGCGAAAGGTCCGAGACAGCCACGTGCAAACGCGCCGGCAGGAGCGCCGCCTCCGCCGTGCGACGATTCCGCACCCCACAACAATCCGGAGCCGTCACCTGTAAATTTACCGGTCTGCGGCGCGAGAGAACAGGCGGTCCTGCCTGAATATAATCGAATCGTCACCTGGACCGTAGAACATCTGGATTTGCTGCAAGCGATACGAAATGCAGTGACCGGTTCGTCGATCGGACTTCCTAGGGCGCCATAGCAAAATGCGTTGCTGCGTTGCTGCGATGTAGCGCGACGCTGCTATTTGAAGGGTAGTAAAAAGGCGGACGGCGTTTCACCTGGTTTTTCAAGTGCGGATTTTCCGACAAGGTGTGTCGTCGCACTTGTCAATCATTTTTAGTCTGACAGTAATCAAGCTTGCGCGATCTTTCCTGTTTTTCAATACTTCAGTCATTGCTGATGGAAAACAGGTGGCGAGCGCGCACATCCCAAAATCGAAGTTCCCTCCTGTTGGCGTCAACGGTGGCAACGTGCCCACCGATGAGTCTGGTTCCGGCACCGACGAAGTCGACTCGTACCGGCACAGAAAATACTGATGCGCATAACCCGCGCGAAATGCGAAATCGCAGAATCCGAAATTCAACAACATCCCGAATGGACGCCGTTCGGCTCCCACCGCGTTCCCGGCGCGGACCAAGTTTTCTGACAGGGTAAAAAAGCTAAAATCTGCCGCGCGAAGCATCAATGTAGAAGAAGTGAAAAAGTTTGTCAGCGAGCGCTATGGCCCGCTTCAAGCACGATTTTCAGCGACACATATACGTTTTTCAAATGTGGTGCGAAACGAGCAAAAGCGACGTGCAAAACAAGCGGTCGAGGCTTACAACAATGTGAAAGCTGAATTTAACAAGGTAGTCGACATGATCTGGAAGCCAGTTTCTGAAAAAGATTCCACAGGCGTTCCACCATCCTACTCAAACGGGCCTGCAGAGCCCCCACCTGAGGCGCCACCGCGATACACTTCCGCAAATGGTGGCATGCCACGTCCGCACGCCACTCACCCGCCGCCAGCGACGACTCCGAGATACCATCCGAACGGCCCTGGGCCTGTACGAAATGCTGCTCGCACCAGTCAGAGCCCTGGAACACCAGTATTCACGCCCATCTCAATGGCATCGCCACGTAGTGCAGAAGGGTGGGCGGATGTAGTCCAAAAATTGCGCGCGGAAAAGGGCTGGACGAACAAGGAGGTGCATCAGTTCTTAAAAGACTTCAGGGAGTGTTTTGGACGCGATTCAGGATTTGCAGCAGTATTCGACGCGCGATATGCAGATGCATTGGCGGGAGACGTAAAATCCGACATGACGAACTACAAAGGATTGACCAAGGCGATGCGGGAATCGTTAAATACAGCGTCAGAATAGGAATCGGCTTCAGTAGGTAGGGTGGTTGCGGCAAGCTTGATCGGTACCGAGACTAATGTGCCAAAACGCAGGGATACGTCCAAAATGCCCTGCCGCAGCGATCCTGCCTATCGATATGCATTCTTGGCCGGCCTTTCCAAAAACCGGCTAGCGTCGCTGCTCTGGCCTATCGTTGCCTGACGCCCTCGAGTGCTTCACACAGGACGCGCGCGGCATCAACGATGCGCGGTCCGGCGCGCGTCAGGGTATCGCCCGGGATCACCAGCAAGTTGTGATGCGCAACAGCTTTCAACGTCGGAAAACGCCGCCAGTTCTTGAGAGCGTCGCTCTGCTCGCTGCCGTTGCTGACGATCGCATCCGGGTCGGCCTGCAGCACCGCTTCGATGCTGACGGTGGGTGCGACCTGCGGCAGGGCGCCGAACACATTGCGCGCGCCACAAACCTTCAGCGCGGCCGACACCAGGTGCGTGTCGTTGAGCGTGATCAGCGGCGCTTGCCACACCTGAAAAAATACGCTCAGTTGCGTGCGGCTCGCATATTTGTCACGTAGCTGCTGCAACGCGCCGCGAAACTGCGCAGCGGCGGCATTTCCGACCGCGGGCGTCGCTGCCAGAGTGGCCAGTCGTTCCAGTGACGTTGCCACCGCGTCGAAGTCGCGCGGCTCACTTTCGAATACCGGGATGCCGAGCGTACGCAGCCGCGCAATCTGCGCCGCTGGCGTACCACTTGCCCATGCCACGACCAGGTCGGGCTTGAGCATGATGATGCGTTCGATATCGAGCGTTGCCGCGCCGCCGACCGCGGCGATCTGTCTGGCCTGCGGCGGGTAATTGCTGTACTCGCTGACGCCGACCACCCGATCGCCGGCGCCGGCGGCAAACAGCAGTTCCGTCGCATGCGGCGCCAGGCTGATGATGCGCCGGGCCGGTGCGGACAGGGTGACCTGACGACCGGCGTCATCGGTCACTGCAACGCCGGCTGCCTGCGCGCTGCACGACACCCAGCACAGCAAAATCATCCAACGCGCGACCACGTCACAGGGCCAGCAACGCATTCAGATTTCCAGATTATCGATGAGGCGGGTCCGGCCCAGTTTCGCAGCGGCCACCACAACCAGCGGTTCCGCCTGCGCGAGGTCGCCGGCTGATGGCGGCTGCAGGTCGGCCCGCTTGCGAATCGAAATGTAATCCGGCTTCCAGCCGCGCGCCGCCAGCTTTGCCATTGCCGCACGCTCGAGCTCGAAAATATCGAGGTGGCCACCGCGCACTTCGTCCGCCACCGCCTGCAGTTGTGCGTAGAGCGACGGCGCCTCGGCCCGCTCATCGGCCGACAGGTACATGTTGCGCGATGAGAGCGCCAGTCCGTCATCGGCGCGCCAGGTCTCGGCCGCAATGATCTCGGTCGGCAGCGCAAACTGCTTCGCCATGTTCCGCACCATCATGAGCTGCTGGTAATCCTTCTTGCCGAAGACCGCAACCCGCGGCTGCACGCACGAGAACAGCTTCAGCACGACGGTCGTCACGCCGGTAAAGAATCCCGGACGAAATTCACCTTCGAGAATGTTACCGAGATCATCAGGCGGGCTGACGCGAAACGCCTGTGGCTCCGGATACAGATCCTTTTCGGTCGGCGCAAACAGCACGTAGACGCCTTCCTTTTCCAGCTTCTCGACATCGGCCTGAAATGTGCGCGGATATTTGTCGAAGTCCTCGTTCGGTCCAAATTGCAGCCGGTTCACGAAGATCGAGGCCACGATCGGATCGCCATGCTTGCGTGCCAGACGCATGAGTGACAGGTGGCCCTCATGCAGGTTGCCCATGGTCGGCACGAACACGGTGCGCAGCTGGCCGCGCAACTGGTCGCGCAGGGCATCGATGGAAGAGATGATTTTCAAGGGCGGAATCCGGAAAATTGCGGCACGCGAGCCGCGCGAGTGGAAAAAGTGGCGCTCAGAAAACCGGACGGTACCGCGTGCAGCACCCGAACGGATCAGTTCGGCGAATAGGACAGTCGGACGTAGATCGGCGCAAAAGCTTCCGCCTGCGTGATCTCGATCAGGGTTTCTTTCGCCAGCTCCAGCAGGGCGATGAAATTGACCACCAGTACCGGGACGCCGCGCGCCGGTTCGAACAGGTCCGAGAACTCGACGAAGCGCGCCGACTGCAAGCGGCGCAGGATGCCGGTCATGTGCGCGCGCACCGACAGTTCTTCGCGGCTGATCGTGTGATGCGCAGTCAGCTTGGCGCGTTTCAGGACATCGGCCCACGCGCTCTGCAGATCGACCGCGTGCACCTCCGGCCAGCGCGGCACCATGCTCTGCTCGATGTAGATCTGGGCCCGCACATAGTCACGTCCGAGTTGCGGCAGGCTGTCGATCTGTTGCGCCGCCAGCTTCATCTGCTCGTATTCGAGCAAGCGCCGCACCAGCTCCGCACGCGGATCGTTGACTTCCTCGCCGGTGTCGGCCTTCTTGACCGGCAACAGCATGCGTGACTTGATCTCGATGAGCATCGCCGCCATCAGCAGGTATTCCGCCGCCAGCTCGAGGTTGTGGACCCGGATCTGGTCGACGTATTCCAGGTACTGGAGCGTCACCGATGCCATCGGGATGTCGAGGATGTTGAAGTTCTGCTTGCGGATCAGGTACAGCAGAAGGTCGAGCGGTCCCTCGAACGCCTCCAGGAACACTTCCAGCGCATCCGGCGGAATGTAGAGGTCGTTCGGCAGCTTGAAGAGCGGCTCGCCGTAGAGCTTGGCAAGGCCAACGCCGTCAACCACCGAAGGCGTCGAATCCGGCCGGCCCTCGACCAGCAATTCCGGCGCGCTCGACGGCAATTGCGCCAGTTTCACGCTCAGTCTTTCAGGTTGTTCTGGTAGACGTAGGACTGCTGCTTGACCGACGAGTCCAGATCGCGCGCCTGCTGGTCGAGTCCGACCGGATTTTTATCCCACAAGAGGGCACGGCCGGCACGCTGGGATGCTTCCAGCCCCGGGTTCTTCGCCTTCAGGTCCTTGATGAACAAGGTTGCCTCGGATTCGTATTTCGGAAACTGCTTGGAGAATTTCATGTGATTGATCCTGTAATGTCGAATCGAGAGGCCGGAAAACCAGCCTGCATTCTACCGCGAGCGAGCCGCTGCACCGTCGCGCCGCTTGCCACGCGCGCCTTTCACGGCGCGCGTCTCACAAACTGAATGGCGAGCCAGTCCAGCGCGGCCAACCCGGCTTTGTGAGCGAACCGCCTAGCGCACCCGCATCCCCGGTTCCGCGCCCGGCCACGGTGTCAGGACGTAGATGCCGGGGTTGGACGCTTCATCCTTGGCCGATCCTGCCAGCACCATGCCTTCGGAGACGCCGAATTTCATCTTGCGCGGCGCCAGGTTGGCCACCATGACGGTCAGCTTGCCGATCAGTTCTTCCGGCTGATACGCCGACTTGATTCCCGAGAACACGTTGCGCAACCGGCCTTCGCCGACATCCAGTGTCAAGCGCAGCAGTTTGTCAGAGCCGTCGACATGCTCGCAATTGACGATCCTGGCGATCCGCAGGTCGATCTTCTCGAAGTCGTCGATCTTGATTTCCGGGGCGAGCGCTTCGATGTCGCCGGTGGTCGCGGTGAGGGCAGAGACCGTCGCTGCCGGTGCGGACACCACAGCCGGCGTGGCCACGGCGACTTCCGGTACCGGCGCATCGAACAGCAGGTCCACCATCTTGGCCTCGACCCGGGTCATCAGGTGACTGTAGGCGTTGACCTTGTGGCCGTGCGGCAGCGGATTGTCGACGTCGTTCCATTGCAGCGGCGCGATGTTGAGCAGGGCTTCGACTTGCACCGCCAGTGCCGGCAATACCGGTTTCAGATAGATCGTCAGGATCCGGAACGCCTCCAGCAGCCGGCTGCAGACTGCCTGCAGGTCGGCGCTGCGGGCCGGGTCCTTGGCCAGTTCCCACGGCTTGTTGGCATCGACATAGGCGTTGACCATGTCGGCCTGCTCCATGATCAGGCGCAGCGCCTTGCCGTATTCACGCTGGTCGTACAGCCCGGCGATCTGCGGCGCGATGTCGCGCAGCGTAAAGAGGAACACGTCGGACGCCGTGGCCCAGTCAGTGGCAACCGCGCCGTCGAATTTCTTGGCGATGAAGCCGGCGGCCCGGCTGGCGATGTTGATGTACTTGCCGATCAGGTCCGAATTGACGCGGGCGACAAAGTCTTCCGGGTTGAAGTCGATATCTTCGACCTTGGCGCTCAGCTTGGCGGCGATGTAATAGCGCAGCCATTCCGGATTCAGTCCCGCATCCAGGTAGCGCAGGGGGGAGATGCCGGTGCCGGGCGACTTCGACATCTTTTCGCCGCTGACGGTAATGAAGCCGTGCACGAAGACATTGGTCGGCACCTTCAGGCTGGAAAAGTGCAGCATCGCCGGCCAGAACAGCGTGTGGAAATACGTGATGTCCTTGCCGATGAAGTGATACTGCTCGGTCGCCGGATCGGCCATGAAGGCGTCATAATCGCGCCCGATCTTGCCGAAGTAATTCTTCAGCGACGCCAGGTAGCCGATCGGCGCATCCAGCCAGACATAGAAGTACTTGCCCGGCGCATCCGGAATCTCGATGCCGAAATACGGCGCATCGCGGCTGATGTCCCAGTCGCCCATGCCATCGTCCACCGTCAGCCACTCGCGTGCCTTGTTGGCGACCTCTGGCTGCAGCCGTGCCGGGTCGAGCGCCCACTCGCGCAGGAAGTCGATGCACTTCGGGTCCGACAGCTTGAAGAAAAAATGCTCCGACGATTTCATCACAGGCACGGCGCCAGACAGTGCCGAGTACGGGTTCTTCAGCTCGGTCGGCGCATAGACCGCACCGCAGACTTCGCAGGAGTCGCCGTACTGATCCTTGGCGCCGCACTTCGGACACTCGCCCTTGATGTAGCGGTCCGCCAGGAACATGCTCTTGACCGGATCGAAGAACTGGTCAATGGTCTTGGTGGTGATCAGTCCGGCATCATCGCGCAGGCGGCGGTAGATCTCCTGCGACAACGTGTGATTTTCTTCGCTGTCGGTGGGGCTCCAGTTGTCGAAGGCGATATGGAAGCCGTCCAGGTGTTGCTGGCGGCCGGCGGCGATGCGCGCCACGAATTCCTGCGGCGTGACCCCGGCCTTTTCAGCGGCGATCATGATCGGCGCGCCATGGGCGTCGTCGGCCCCGACGAAATGCACCGTGTGGCCCTGCATGCGCTGGAACCGGACCCAGATATCGGCCTGGATGTACTCCATGATGTGGCCGATGTGGAACGCCGCATTGGCGTAGGGCAGGGCGGTGGTGACGAACAGCTGGCGCGGCGATGGCGAGGTCATAGGGCGATGCTTACAGGTGGCAAGATTGGCGAAAGCGTGATTTTAGCAGTGCAGGCGCAAGCGGCCGGTTGAATTGTCGGTCAGGCCGGACATTCGGGGCCCGCTTGGGACATTCGACGACATTCGACGCCGGGTCGCGCGGTAATGGCAAGGTAATCGCGCGGTAATCGCGAGGTAAGATACGTCTTTTTTCCAGCACAGCGCCGGACAACCCGGGCCGTATCCTTTAAAAATGACTGCAACACCACAGGTCCGCACCCGTTTCGCTCCCAGCCCTACCGGCTATCTCCATGTCGGCGGTGCCCGCACGGCGCTCTATTCATGGGCCTATGCGCGCCATTTTGGCGGCGTCTTCATCCTGCGCATCGAGGACACCGACCTCGAGCGTTCCACGCCAGAGGCAGTGCAGGCGATCCTGGACGGCATGCAATGGCTGGGTCTCGCGCACGACGAGGGCCCGTTCTACCAGATGCAGCGCATGGACCGCTACCGCGCCGCGCTGGCCAAGCTGCTCGAAAGCGGCCACGCCTACCATTGCTACTCATCGCCGGAAGAAGTCGAAGCCATGCGCGAGCGCCAGCGCGCCGCCGGCGACAAGCCACGCTACGACGGCACCTGGCGTCCCGAGCCCGGCAAGACTTTGCCGCCAGTGCCTGCCGATCGCAAGCCGGTGATCCGGTTTCGCAACCCCCTGGATGGCGCGGTGACCTGGTACGACCTGGTCAAGGGCGACATCACGATCGCGAACCGCGAGATGGACGATCTCGTGATCGCGCGTCCGGACGGCACGCCCACCTACAATTTCTGCGTCGCGGTCGACGACTGGGAAATGCGCATCACCCACGTCATCCGCGGCGATGACCATGTCAACAACACGCCGCGCCAGATCAACATCCTGCAGGCGCTCGGCGCGCCGCTGCCGCAGTACGGACACCTGCCGATGATCCTCGGCACCGACGGCGAGAAGCTCTCCAAGCGCCATGGCGCCGTCAGCGTGATGGACTATCCGGCGCAGGGTTTCCTGCCGGAGGCGATGATCAATTACCTGGCGCGCCTGGGCTGGAGCCACGGCGACGACGAAGTGTTTTCAGTGGAGCAGCTGTGCCAGTGGTTCGACCTCGACCACCTGTCGAAGTCGCCAGCCCAGTTCAATCCCGAAAAGCTCGCCTGGCTCAACGCCCATTACATCAAGCAGGCCGACAACGCCCGCCTCGCGGAACTGGTCACGCCACGCATGACAGGCGAGGGCGCCGACTTCGGCAACGGCCCGGCATTGCCTGCCGTGCTGGCCCTGATGAAGGATCGCGCCGCCACGATCAACGAACTCGCCGCTGCAGCGATGCTGTTCTACCGCGCACCGGCGCCAGATGCGGCGCTCATGACCCAGCACGTGACCGATGCCGTGCGCCCGGCGCTGGCCGACTACGCCGCCCGCTGCCAGAGCGTGGCCTGGACCCGCGAGGCACTTGCCGCGATGCTGAAAGAGGTACTCGCCGCGCACAAGCTGAAGATGCCGCAACTGGCGATGCCGTTGCGTCTGCTGCTCACCGGCCAGCTGCAGACACCTGCCATCGATGCCGTCGTCGAAGTCTTCGGCCGCGACACCGTGCTGGCGCGTCTTGCCCCGGTTGCATGAAGAAATTTCAAATGACGATTTACAGGGGGGCAAAACCTTTGCTATAATTTCGCTTCTGCGCAGGGGGTATAGCTCAGCTGGGAGAGCGCTTGCATGGCATGCAAGAGGTCAGCGGTTCGATCCCGCTTACCTCCACCAGCAAAAAAAATTAGCAGTAAAGCAGAGTAGCAAATCGATGCCGGGTTAGACGCCGAATAACAAACCGCACATCGAACAGCAAGACCCAGCAGTAAAACAGGCTGCAGTACGGACAGATCACTGTCCCCATCGTCTAGAGGCCTAGGACATCACCCTTTCACGGTGAGTACAGGGGTTCGAATCCCCTTGGGGACGCCAGCATTGGAAACGCCACGCTTTGACGCGTGGCGTTTTTTTTGGTTGAGACATTGGTAATCCACCGAGGTTAAGCTGACGAACCGGCGCACATCGCGTCACCTCCGCGACCTGCAGCATTCCCGCGGATCTTCGAGAGTCGCGCTTGGCAAATCCCTATCTCCAGATGCGCCTGAAACTGACGCGCCACGCAATCGCGGCGCTCATCCTCAGCATGCGCAGCTCCGCTGAAATACTGATGCTGGTCTTCGGGCCTGCACTCATCGGACTGATTGCCGTCATAGCGCTGCCACCGTTGTACGCGTCATCACGTCCCTTCCCGGAAGCGTCAATGCTGATTCTCATGCATGCATTTCTGATGGCTGCGCCGCTGTGGATGCTGCGCGGCCGGTTGCTTCCGCCAGCTGTGGTGGCGTGGCTCCGCATGATGCCGATTTCACTGGGCCTTCAGATACGGACCGACCTGGCCGTTGCGGGCGCGTTCATGCTGCCGCTTGCGGGCGCCTACCTGGCGTCCGCCCTTGTCTGGATCTACAACGCTCCCGCCTGGTTGCACCCCTTGCCAGCAACAGCGGCACTGCTGTCGTCTGTATCAATCACATGGTGGCTGGCCGCGGGAATCTTGACGTTACGGGCACGCTGGCGTCCGCGACCAACACGACGCATCCGCGAGCCGGAGGCCAGCGCCCTGCGCCATATCTATGCACCGCCTCGCAACGAAACGGGATTCTGGTACCGGCGCTTGTTCTGGTTACCGTTCGTGCGCAATGAAAATCATCTCGCGCGCCAGCAGCTCCTGCTGACGGCGACCGCGGGTGTGGCTGCGATCGCGTGTTTCCAACCGGCGCTTCACGCCGTGCGCGGAGTCTGCGGCCTGTTCACCAGTGGCCTGATGATCATCATGACGGATCGTGCAGACAAGGCAGTTCGCGCACAGATCGCGTACCTCCGAATGGTGACGAGATCATGGCCCCTGCCATTGCGCCATGTCGAAACGCTGGCGCGGTGCATTTCAGCGGTGCCGGCACTCTGCGTGGCCGGCTTGCTGGTGACGCAGGCATCGATCTACGGTACCGTGCGCGGTATCCCTGGCATCGTCTATCTGGGCGTGCTGACGTTCAGTATCGCGTTGCTGATCGGCGTACCGACCTTTACGCCACGGGGCCGCGTCGGCTGGATCGTGTTGTCCAGTGTTCTGCTGACCGCAATTGGAAGCGAGGCCCTCAAATGACCTTCGACGTCACGATCACCGGCCTGCAATTTCAGTTTGCAACCAAAACGGTGTTCAATCATCTATCGATGACCTTGAGCCCAGGCATCACATGGCTGACTGGTCGCAACGGCAGTGGCAAGACGACACTGCTGAAACTGATGGCCGGCGGCCTGCAACCCGCCGCTGGCACGATCCGCATCGCCGGCATCGACCTGCATGCCGAACCATTGCGCTATCGATCCGACTGTTTTTACAGCGGTGGCGATACACCCGACATGCCGTGGCTGACCGTGCGCGAATTCCTCGATCTGCACATGGCGCTCTATCCGACTGCCGACCCGCAGCGTCTCAACGACCACCTCGTTGCCCTGAAGGTCAACGACACGCTGGACCAGGCGTTGCCTACGCTTTCACTGGGACAGCACAAGAAGGTGCAACTGGCGGTTGCCTTGACGCTGCCAGTGCGGCTGGTGCTGCTGGACGAGCCGTTCAATGGGCTGGATGGGGCGGCGGCGGGATATTTGCGGGAGTGGTTGA
>JACMOV010000164.1 GCA_014377845.1 Herminiimonas sp. | reverse complement strand
TGCACGATTGCTGACCTGTTATTTGCTTGCTAGAAACTACACTATCACATGAAACGGGCCATGTATTCAATTGCGGCCCGACAATTAGCGGGTTTCCAGAGTTTTTGCGCACTCACGCGGGTGAATCGATGTATGCGCCTGCAAGGATGCGACGGTCGGGTGTGGTCCTGCGTTCGATGCCTGGAACGGTCGGCACAGCGATTCGGCTACTGCCTGCGTTACCGGTACAGCCGCCAAGCCAGCATGCCGTTCAGGATGCCGATGGCGAACACGGGATCAAGTGAACGAGTCGACCTGACTGGAGTCAATTCGTCAGCACGCGAGCAACGCGAGGTCTGCCCGTCGTGCAAGTTTCTTCTTGCCTGAACAGGTATGCCTCCACAGAAAGGATCCAACATGATTACGGAACAGCAGATGATGCGGACCGCAGTGACCGCCTTCCTGGTGACACTCGCAGCCGCCAGTACCCAGGCGGTCGCACAGTCCACCCAATCAACGCAATCAACGCAATCGATGCCGTCAACCCAGTCGACCCAATCCACGAAGCCGGCCACCAGCGCAGATACGCAAGGCGCCACCGAACAGCCGGCCGAGCAGCGTGAGTCGACCGCGATGAAACGCGTCGACGACGCGGTAGCAGTAGTCACCCGGATGGGCAACGAGCCGCGCATGAAAGAATTGCTGGCGAGTGCGAAAGGCATCTTCATCGTGCCAACCTACGGGCGCGCCGCATTGGGCTTTGGCGCCAGCGGCGGCGCCGGCGTATTGCTGGTCAAGGCCGATGGCATGCACTGGAGCGAGCCGGTGTTCTACAACATGGGCGGCATCAGCGCCGGCGCCCAGGCCGGTGCCGAAGGTGGGGCGATCGCCATGGTGCTGAACAACCAGAAAGCCGTGGACCGGTTCATGCAGAAGAACGCATTTTCGTTGAGTGCCGAAGCGGGACTGACGGTGATCAACTGGGCCAAGCTCGCACAGGGCTCGGTCGGTACCGGCGATGTGGTGGTGTGGACCGGCACCAAGGGGCTGTATGGCAACGTGGTCGCGCTCGGCATCAACGACATCCGCTTCAACCAGACGCTGACGGATGCCTACTACCATCTGAACCTGTCACCGCGTGACGTGATCACTGGCCGCGTGCGCAACCCGCAGGCGGATTCGCTCAAGCAGGCGCTTGCGACGACGTCGACCGGCACTGCGAGCGGTACATCGAGCAGCGGCTCGGAGAGTAGTGGCAAGCCCGCCGGCAACAAGTGAGGCACGCCCGCCGATCGCATCCGAGGCGCGCGGCATCACAAAGCCGCGCGTGACTGGCAAAAGCCATCATATTTCAACCAGTTGTGACGTCGGCCAGCGACGGGCCTGGAAGGTCGATGGTGTTTTGCCATGACCTCGATGCGGGGATAAGCTTCCGGACGGCGCTACAGAATTTCGCTCCTCCGCAGTGACTCAGCGCTCAACGTTGCTGGAACGCCTGAAAATATTTCGGCATCGCGCCCGTGTTGATCAGGAGTTCGGCGCGATGATTCAGCAGGAATTCGCGGCTGATTTGCCCGGCCAGTTGCGCATTCCAATCCTCGTGCCGGCTCAGGATGAGGTTCGCGTAATCCATGTATTCCTTGTCGGTATATCGGCCGATCGTCGAATCCGGAACCGCGCGCTGCGTGGCGGCGTCTTCCAACAGCGCGTGGTAGTTCTCCATCATTTTTTCGAATTTTTCAGCGTGCGCTGGTGACTTCTTGAGATATTCCTTCCAGGGACCCCACGTACTCATGAACTGCATGACGCGATCGCCGTCGTCCATGGCAGTCAACGCCCTGACTTCGGTGCCAATCTGCCGCGCGATGCCACGATTGATCAGGCACTGGTCGGGATATACCGGCGCATCGTGTCTGGTTGGCAGACCCAGCTCATCCTGAAGATAATATTCCGCATCGAGATAACTGTGCACATTCTGGTCTTGTGTCCCGAGCCCGCATCGTTTTCCGACCGCCGTACGAACGGCATCCAGTTTGAAAAACGAAATGCCACAGTTGTAGAGCGTGATGTCGTCGACATCGCCCCGCGCCAGGGTCGAGAGCAATGCAGCATCCTGCATCTGACCGAGGAAGTATTCAGTCCGGTCGCCACAGAATGCGCTGGCCTCGCACGCCATGTCGTCGATTGCCTTGAGCACGCTGGCGTCTGCATAAGCCTGGGCCATGACCGGTCGAAGTCGCGTTGCAAGCGATTCCAATTTTTGCGCACTGATGTGCGGGTCACCCAGTATCTTGGGACCATTGATCAGGACGCGGGTTGCCGGCAGGAGTCGCGAATCTGTCACCAGGAATTGCAAATACTGCCTGCCGCTCAAGTGCGCACTTTTGTCGTCGACCGGCGGCTGAACTGGCACCAGCCGTTCTCCCTGTGGCATTGGCACGTTGACCAACTCATCATCGCGTTCGTTCTGAATACGCATGTCGGCCAGCTTGACAACGCGCGCCTGCCGGGGGTCGGCATTACGCTGCTGTTGGCGCGCGACATCCGGTGCGCGATCACCGTTTCGGTCAACGGGTGCAAAGCAACCGGGAACAAGACAGCCTAAAATTCCGTTCCGCATGACGGCCTTTCCTGTAATGAATTATGTGGCGTTCGAGGTGAGGAAATTCTTCGGCAGGTAGACGTCGTAGTGATCCCGTTCCAGCCAGATGACGGGACAGTCTGCAAATTCCTGCAGCAAGGCTTGCAGTGCAGGCTTGTCGGTTGCAAGGTCGGTCCCGGCTTGAATCAGCGCATTGACTCTTGCTTCAAGCGGTGACCCCTTGGGCGCGGCCACCCGGATCTGGGACCCCGTCAATTCCGGATTGCCGTTTCGGTCCGTCGTAGGCTCTCCCACTTCAATGATCAACGCAGGCACGTTGAAGCCGCGGTGCAGCGACATCGCCATGTCGCTCGACAGGGGCGCATCATGCAGCGACATTTCAAGTTCGTTCATGATCTTGTCGTTCTCGTAGCGAAAGCCAGCAGCGACTGCACGTTGAATCCCGGCCAGCACCGTTTCGACGGTTTCCTGGCGCTGACTGTACTCACTCACCCGCGGCGCTTTTTGCTCCAGCGCGATGGCGGCGCCGAGTTGCGCCGGACGGTCGACCGCGTCGGCGAGGTCGGCCGGCATCCCCTCGCGATGCAGAAAGTGCGTCGGGTTTGCCCTGAACTGCGAGGCAATGTGGGCAAGTTGCTTTGGCGAGATAGACGGCGACATCGCGAATGTATTGCTTCCCATTTCCTGCAACCGGGCAGCCAGGACTTCCGGCGACGCCGACTGCAACAGCGAGAACCACGAGCTGCGCAGCCAGCACTGGTTATCCGTGTACGCGAGGTTTTTATCCAGCGCGCTGATCGCCTGGCGCACATGGGTTTCTGACACCACCGACTGGATGCCGCGCATGGTGCCGAGCTGACTGGAGCCGGTCGAGTTGATCGCAAAATTCGCTTCGATTGAACCAGCCGTTATTTTTTGCGGATCGAGGCCACTTGAGCAAAATGCCAGTTGAATCGGACCAGCGACGCGATTTCTCCGATACTCTTCCTGGAAGAACTGCTTTGACTGCTCGGTCGCGATGGCCGACTGACGCGATGCTTCCGCCTGCCCGATACGGCGCCCGGCCAGCTCTTCCCGGTTCTCGACAATTTTCGAAACGATTGCCTTTTCATGGTCTTGCAAGTGTTGCGGCACGGGTTTGCCGATTGCCTGCGCCAGCAACGCATAGGCGCACAGGGGAAAAACCTGCGCCGTCGCATTGGCGCCGTCCGTGTCATTGAGGTCTTCAAGCGTCTTGAACAGCACATGACGCAGCACTTCCTGCTTGGTGCAGCCGTGGATCCAGGTATCGCCCTGACGGATGCGCCAGCTGTTCGGTGCGTCCCCGGGAATCTGGAGGTTGCGCTCGACCCCGGCCAGGAATGTCGGTGCCCACATCTGGCAATTCTCATCCAGGTCTGCCATCGCCTTCTGCTGAACCGGCAGAAAATCATCGACGTAGTGGAACCGCTCGCACTGCTGCTCCGGATCGAGACCACGAATCAGCAATCCTTCTTCGGCAAAAGCGAGAAATGCCGCAGCTGCAGGATGGTCTGCCGTTAACCGCTTTCGCCATTGATCGGCTGCCGGACCCGGTTCGTCCGGCATCGTCGACAGCGCATCGAGCGCATGATCGAAACGGAATTGGTTTGGCAAACCACCGACATCAATTGCAGCGGCCAGGCCGAGCGGAAAAACCGCGTCGGCGTCGGCTGCGGGCAAGCTGGTGCCGGCAGCAGCCTGTTCGTTCTGCATCGCAAATGTGTTCCGCAAGTCCTCGCGCAACAGATGCATTTCCAGATTGCCGCCACCATCATTCTTTTGGAAAGCGGCATGCCTGTCATCCGATTCGAAGCGGATCCGGGGCCCTTCGATCATTTCGGTGCTTCCGGGACCGGCCACGAGGATGCCAGGACAGGCGGAGCGACTGAATGGCCGTTTGTCTTGAAGTTCCGGGCCAACCGGTGTCCGCATCTGGTTTCTGCGAAACGCAAGATACGCTGCCGCCCGGGGATTTTCTTTCGCCGCCGCTTCGAAGAAACTGAGCGGGTTGGAACTGAAGTACTTGTTGAACATTTCGACGATAGCTTCTTGCCGCGGGTTATTCGGCACCGCCGGTCGGCTTGGCAGTCTCGAAGGCGACGGTGTGAGCGACGCGGATGCCGATGCCACGCCCGATGCTCTTGCGGTTGGCGCTGCTGCTGGTGGGGTCACAGGTGCCGCCACCGTCCGCGCCTTGCCCCTGGCGCGCTTGCCCAACCGGGAGAACAGGCTGAATCCGCGTTTGGGAGCACTTCTGGCTTCCTCGAGGTCGATCACGGACGTCGACGGAACCGATGCGTCGCCATGCACGTGTCGAAGATGACTTTCGAGCAAGACATGGGTGCGCACCTCAGCTTCCGTGCGCATCAGGCGCATCGCATGTGACACCTCGACGTGGTAATTGGCGCCGGCCTCGTTCTTGAACACCTGGCCGAAGCCCGTCGCCCGAACCGGCGTACGGATACCCTGCACCGTGTCGATGTGAATGACTGGCCCGCGGGCCTTTAATTGCCCAGAAAATAATCGCGCAATTTTATTCAGTCGATCGGGAGGGGCGCCGGAATTCGGATCCATTCCATCCAGGTGCGCGTGCAGGGCATCTGCAAACGCCTCCTTGCCGCGATCCTTGACTTGCAAGGCTTCATAACCGTCGCGTGTTGCCTTGTCGCGCGAACGTGCGCTCGAACTAAAAAAATTGCGTGCGATGGAAAAGGGATTGGAATGGCTCATGTCGATTCCAGAAAAAATTACAACCGAAGATGGATGTGAGACCGCGGTCGGGCACACGCCCTCGGCGCACGACTGCATGGCTTGCCGTGTCCGCAGGAGCTGAAACGTTGCAAGGCGATGCTACGCAATGAGTGAGAGTAGTTCGTTTCGATTTCCGGTTTCTGACGAATCGCAATTTTTAGTGGCGTTACATGGTTGCCACGTTATGCCGGAGGCTTGGCAAGTCATGGCAGCGGGTTTGCAACGGATGCCATCGTCACTTCATGCGAAACAGTGCGCCCCTGTTTTCAAAGCCCGACCGAAACCTGCTTATTCATAACGCGCCCGGCTACAATCCAGCGTCACGATCATTCAATATTCCCAAGCTTCATGCGCCCAGAAAATGCCAAGACAATCAAGGTTCGCACCGCGTCACCTGCCGCGAACGCATCGCCTGCCCCATCGCAGTCATGGCTGCGCAAACTCGGCCCCGGCCTGATCACCGGCGCTGCCGACGATGATCCGAGCGGCATCGCCACGTATTCCCAGGCCGGTGCGCAGTTCGGCCTGAATCTGTTGTGGACCATGTTCTTCACCTGGCCACTGATGGTCGGCATCCAGATCGTCAGCGCCCGCATCGGCCGTGTCACCGGCAAAGGGTTGGCCGGCAATATCCGGGAACATTTCGCGCGCTGGATGCTGTACCTGATCGTGGCGCTCCTGCTGGTCGCCAATACGATCAACATCGCCGCCGATGTCTCGGCCATGGGCGATGCGCTGGCGCTACTGGTGGGCGGCCCGGGCCACGTGTATGCAGCCGGCTTCGGCCTGCTGTCGTTGCTGCTGCAGGTGTTCATTCCCTACAGCCGGTATGTGCGGATACTGAAGTGGCTGACGCTGGCGCTGCTGACCTATGTCGGGGTGGTCTTCGCGGTGCAGATTCCGTGGCAAAAAGTCGCGGTCTCGCTGGTCGCGCCCGACCTGCACTGGAACGCCGCCGTCATCACGACGATTGTCGCCGTGTTCGGCACCACGATCAGCCCTTACCTGTTCTTTTGGCAGGCAGCGCAGGAAGTCGAAGAGATGGCGGCCGATCCTGCGATCCGGCCCTTGAAGGACGCGCCCGAGCAAGCCAGGGCGAGCTTCACGCGCATCAAGATCGACACCGTCTTCGGGATGGGGTTTTCCAACCTGGTGGCGTTCTTCATCATCCTGACGACCGCCGTCACCCTGCACGTGCATGGGGTGACCGATATCCAGACCTCGGCGCAGGCGGCCAATGCGCTGCGTCCGATTGCCGGCGAATTCGCGTTCCTGCTGTTTGCTGCCGGGATCGTCGGCACCGGGCTGCTGGCAGTGCCGGTGCTGGCCGGATCGGCGGCGTATGCCATGGCCGATGCCTTCCAGTGGAGCTACGGCCTGGAGAAAACACTCCATGTCGCCAAACGCTTCTACGGCATCATCGGCATCTCGACCCTGGCCGGCGTGCTGCTCGGCTTCACGCCGATCGATCCGATCAAGGCGCTGTTCTGGAGCGCGGTCATCAACGGCGTCATCTCGGTGCCGATCATGGCGGTGATGATGATCATGGCCACCAAGGCCAGCGTGATGGGGCGCTTCACGATTTCACCCCGGCTGCGGTGGCTGGGATGGCTGGCCACGCTGGTAATGGCGGCGGCGGTGGTGGCGATGTTCGCGACGCTGGGCGATGCGTGATTCACGCCAGCGCGCGACGTCACTCAGGCCTGGGTGCCGGTAATCTGCCCCAACTGCGCTCGCGCCGCCGCAAGTTGTTCTTCCATCTCGTCGATCCGGCGTAGCAGCGTCAGGGCCAGCACCATGCCGTTGACATCGAGCTCGAAATCGTCGCGCAACCGGCGCGCCGTGCTGGCGATGGCAACGTAGCGCAGCGAGAAGGTGACCGGCGGCGCGTTCTGCTCGACGGGCACGATCGTGCCGGCTTCGATCAGGCGCTCGAGTTCGGCATGCGACAGTCCGGAGACGTCGATCAGATGCTGCGCCGAGCAGACGCTGCTGTCATCCAGGATGATCCATTGCGTGGTGTCAGTGTTCATTTCGAATCCCTTCCGAAGTGCGCGCGCGGTTTGAACGTGGCGTGCGCCGCCAGCTGCCGATACAGCGCTTCCTCCTCCGCATCGACCTTGGCCGGAACGACGATCTGCACGACCGCATAGAGGTCGCCTGCCGCACCGCCCGCAGCCGGCAGACCGCGTTTGCCAAGTCGCAACTGCTGGCCGGCCAGGGTATGCGGCTTGATGGTGAGTTCGACCGCGCCGGCCAGCGTGGGAATTTCCACTGTCGTGCCGAGCACCGCTTCCCATGGCGCCAGCGGCAGATCCAGATACAGGTCGCGTCCGCTGATCCGGTACAGCGGATGCGGCGCAATGTGCAGCACGATATACAGGTCACCCGGCTTGCCACCGTTGCGGCCAGGTCCGCCCTTGCCAGCCAGACGCAGGCGCTGACCCTCGGTCGCGCCCTTCGGCACCGTGACGCGGAACGTACGGCTTACCCGGTGCGGCAGGCCGTGGGCATCGAGTTCGGGCAATTCCACCGTGACATCGGTTTCACCGCCGTCATGGATTTTTTCAAGCGTGACGGTGACGCCGACTTCGTAGTCTTCGCCCGGCGCCGGTCGCGGCGCCCGACCATGCCCATGCCCCCCGCCGCCGCCGCGGAAGGCGTTCAAGAGGTCCGACAGATCGACATCGTCGAAGGCCGACGGGTCGGCGCCGTACTGCTGTTGCCAGCCGGGCGGCGGCGTGAAGTTCGCGCCGGCCGGCTGCTTGCCGAGGTTGTCATATTCTTCGCGCTTCTCCGGGTCCTTGAGGGTCTTGTAGGCCTCGGCCACGACCTTGAATTTTGCTTCGCCCTCCGGGTCTTTCGAGATGTCCGGATGGTACTGGTGGGCCAGCTTGCGATACGCCTTCTTGATTTCGTCCGGCGAGGCGGTGCGTTCGACGCCGAGCGCCTGGTAATAGTCCTTGTATTTCACGAAGCGGCGCTTTCTGGTCTGGTTGCAACCGGTTGATTGAGGTCGTCGTCGAGTGCGAGCCGCAGCGCGCTGCAGCCATCCTCACCGGGTGCGATATGAAACCCGAAGCGTTTGACAAGGCGTCGCAGTCCGGAGTTGTCGGTCAACGCCTCGCCAATGATGACACGGGTGCCGCGGCTGCGGCAGTAATCGATCAGCTTTCTCATGAGCAGCGTGCCGAGCCCTTTTGCCTTGAGGTCGGAACGGACGATGACGGCGAATTCGGCTTCGATGTTTTCCGGGTCGCTGATGACGCGCGCCACGCCCAGCGTTTCCCAGTGGCCGTCTGCGCCAACCCGGGTGGCGATGAAGGCCATCTCGCGGTCATAGTCGATCTGGGTGAATCGGGCGAGCTGCGATGCGGAGAGCTCACGCATGCCGACGAACATGCGGTAGCGCACATCCTCGGGGGCGATAGCCGCGGCGAAGATCATGTGCGCGGCACTGTCCTCGGGCCGGATCGGGCGCAGCAGGATTTGCGATGTCGTGGCGTCGCTGCCACCACTGCCTTCCGGCCAGGTCACCCATTGTTCCAGCGCCTGCGGATAGGCGCGGATCGCCATGCGTGCGCTGCCGGCGACACTGCCCTTGCCGGTGGTTACCGGTGCGAGCCGGATGCGGGCGTCCAGTGCGATCACGCCATGCGCATCTGCCAGCAGCGGATTGATGTCGAGTTCGGCAATCTCTGCGATATCCGACACCAGCTGCGCGACCTGGATCAGCGCGCGGCAGACCGCATCGATATCGGCGGCAGGGCGATCGCGGTAGCCCGCCAGCAGCCTGGCCACACGGGTGCGCGACACCATGTCGTGCGCCAGCACCATGTTGAGCGGCGGCAGGCCGATCGTGGTGTCATCCATCACTTCGACGGCGACACCGCCCTGCCCGAACAGGATCACGGGGCCGAACACCGGATCGGTGGTCATGCCGACGATCAGTTCCTGACCGGCCACCCGGCGCGCCATTGCCTGCACAGAGAACCCCTTCAGCCGCGCCGCCGGCATCAGCGCCGACAGGCGCCGGTGCATCGCTGCTGCCGCCGCGCGGACTGCCTCGGCGCTTTCCAGGTCGAGCACCACGCCGCCGACGTCGGACTTGTGGCTGATGTCCGGCGAGAGGATCTTGACGGCGACCGGGAAGCCGATCGCGATCGCGGCCTGCACTGCCTCGTCCACGGTGGCCGCGATGCGCGTCTCGACCACCGGGATGCCGTAGGCCGCCAGCATGATCTTGGCTTCCGGCTCGGAGAGCATGGTGCGGCCTTCCGCGAGTGCCGCTGACGCGAGTGCCTGCGCCGCGGAACGGTCGGGCGTGAAGTCACACGCCAGCGTCGGCGGCGCCTGGATCAGCAGCGTCTGGTTATGCCGGTAATGCACCATTTGCATGAAGCCGCGCACCGCGTCTTCGGGCGTGTCATAGGTCGGGATGCCGGCGTCGGAAAATATCTGCCGGGCCGCCGCCACCCCCTCGCCGCCGAGCCAGCAGGCCAGCGTGGTGCGGCCCGACGCCGTCAGCAACGGCGCAATCTCGGCCGCGATCCGGGCCGATGGCACGATCGCAGTCGGTGCGTGGATCAACAGCAGCGCGTCGGCCTGCGGATCGTCGAGCAGGACCGCGAGCGCCGCCGCATAACGGGCTGCGGGCGCATCGCCGATGATGTCGACCGGATTGCCGCACGACCAGTTGGCCGGCAACACGTCGTCGAGCCGGCTGCTGGTTGCCGCCGACAGGACGGTGAGCTTGCCGCCTTCGGCAATCAGCGCATCGGTGGCCATCACGCCGGGTCCGCCGCCGTTGGTCAGGATGATCAGGCGCTCGCCGGCCAGCGGTCGTGCATGCGCCAGTGTTTCCACCGCGCTGAACAGATCCTCGGTGGTAAACACGCGCAGCATGCCGGCACGCCGGATCGCCGCATCGTAGACCGCATCCATGCCCGCCAGGGCGCCGGTGTGGGAGGCCGCCGCCTTGGCCGCTTCGGGCGCGCGTCCGGCTTTGAGCACCAGGACCGGCTTGCCGCGCGCTGCGGTACGCGCTGCGGACATGAATTTGCGGGCATGCCGGATGTCTTCGATGTAGAGCAGGATGGCGCGGGTGTCGGCGTCGCGCGCCAGGTAGTCCAGCGTGTCGCCGAAATCGACATCGGCGCTATCGCCCAGCGAAATGAATTTCGAAAACCCGATGCCACGCGACTTTGCCCAGTCGAGCACGCCGGTCACCAGCGCACCCGATTGCGACACGAACGCGATCTTGCCGGGCAGCGCGCCAGTATGCGCAAAACTCGCATTGAGGCCGATGCCCGGCACCAGGAGACCAACGCAGTTCGAGCCGAGGATACGCAGGAGATATGGCTTGGCCGCCGCCAGCATCGCGTCCTGCATGCTGGTGCCGTCCGCATCCTTCAAGGCATTCAGGCCTGCGGTGAGCACGATCGCCGCCCTGGTGCCGCGCTCGCCGAGTTGCGCGATGATCGCGGCGACGGTTACAGCCGGCGTGCAGATGACGGCCAGGTCCGGGGCGACCGGTAGCGCCGCCACGCTGGCATAGACCGGCAAGCCGTCGAGTACCGTGTACTTCGGATTTACCGGCAAGATCGCGCCGGCAAAACCGCCTTCGATCAGATTGCGCAGCACGGTCGCGCCGACGCCATGCGCACGGCTCGATGCGCCGATGACGGCAACGGATTGCGGACGGAACAGATAGTCCAGGTTGCGGATGCTCATGACGCCTTTTAATCGTAGAGGATGGCACTGGCGCGGGACCGGCACCGGCTGCAGAGCCCGTGCGATGTCCATGGTACATCGGCGGCAGGTTGCCGCACGACGAATGCGCCCGCTCTAGGACCGGCCCGCCGTCTCCACCGTGGCGCCGCTCGGTTCGAAATGCAAGGCGTCCATCGGCCGGCTGAACAGATAACCCTGCGCCGTCTGACAGCCGCGCTCGGTCAGGAATGGAGGTCTTCGCCAGCGCCGCCGCGTTGACGTTACCCACCGCGATATAGTCGAAGTCGCGCACCAGGCGCGCCGACCGCTGATGGTGGAAGTCGCGTCGCCGGTTCGCAATCTTGGCGTGAATGGCGGTGACGCGCCGCTTCTTGTTGGCCCGCTGCGCCACCGCCAGCTGTTGCTCGGCATCGCGATAGATCCGCTGCGCTTCGATCCTGGTACCGTCCGAGAAGAACGCGAAATCTTTCAAGCCCAGGTCGATGCCGACCCCGCGAACAGGGGCTATGGCGGGCGCAGCGGGCACCTCGATGGCGATGTTCAAGAACCAGTTGCCGCGCCGATCCTTGGCAAAGCGTGTGCCATCCCGGATCTTCCCGTCCGGAAGTGGTCGCGAGTGAAAGACACGAAAGGTATGGCCGGCAAAGCGAAAGGCGTTACCTTCCCGCGTGAGCTCGCGTCCCTTCAACGGCACCCATGCGAGGGCCTTGCGGCCACGATGGCGCGGGTACGGCCGCTTCTTTTGCGCGCGCGACTTGGCGTACTGCTCACACACCGCGTTGATCGTACCGGAATGCAGCCCCAGTTCCTTGCTGCTGCCGGTGGTGAGCTTGTTCAAGTCAAAGCCGGTCAGCCAGGGCCTGATGGCTGGCCGTCTCTTCGGCAGAGGCAGAGCGTTCGGTATGGAAGCCGATCAGTTGTTCCCGCGTGAACCCGAGCATGCGGATCAACGCATCATTGACGGCGACGTAGCGGCCGTCCGTGTCCTTGACGAACAGGGGATTGGGAAGGTCGTTGATGTCGATTCGAAAGCCCGGAGCGGGACGCTTGCGCAGGCGTAAGGCCAATGCCAGGACGGCCGCAGCCGCGCCAGTGGCGACGATCACCCACGTGGTTTGCATCGGCCCGCTACGGGAGCCGGCACCCGGCCAGCGCAGTGCATTGTGAGAACGACGTGGTGGCGAACAGAAAAGTTCCTGACCGGGCACCTGGACCGGCTCGAGCACGACACCTGGAATCGTATCGTGCCACTTCAGTGCGATCCAGGGCTCGGCCACCGCGCCAGCATCGTGACGAACGCAGCGATCACGGCCTCCTGCAACCTCGCCCAGGCGACGCCACCCGCGAGCACGAAGCGCTGGTTGACCTCGAGCTCGATGCCGGCATACTGCGCATCGGCGAAGCGCTTGCGCAACAGCGATGTCAGACCGTCGGCAGTACCGAGATAGGGGTAGTTACGCCGCAGGCGCAACGTCGGTTGCATCGCCGTTAGTGCGTCGCGCCACCCTGTGACGATGCCGCGTTCCGTTTCGCGCTGGGGGTCGTACAGCCAGGCGACATCCGCATTGCGCACCGCGCCGTCGAGCTCGGGCGTGAAACTGTGCGAGGCGACATGGATCACCGGCACCCCTTGCGCGGCGCAATCGGCGATCGCGTTCAGGATCGGCTCGCGATGCGGCCGATAGAAACGCGCGATGATCTCCTCGCGCTGCGCCGCCGGCAATCTGCGCAGGACCGCGGCGTGCAGTTCGGGATGTCCGACGGAGCGGTTCAGGTCGACCAGCAAACGCGTGTAGGCGGAGGGAAAGAAGCGGGCACCTGTCGCCTGCGCCAGCGCCTGTCCGAGTTCAAAGGCGCCCGGATCCCAGGCGCGATGGGATTCGAGCAGCGCGCTCTCGTCATCAAAATGGCGTTCGAAACCGGCAGGGACCGCGTTGCCTGCATGCTCGCACGTGACTATCACGCGTAACGGCTGCCGGTGGCAAGGTGGGACAGTGCTGCGCATGGTGAATCCTCAGCTGGGAATGATCACCCAACCCCCTTCACGCGTCGATCAAAAAGGCCGCATTGATCCGCGCGATATTGCGTCGGCCGCGCCTTTCAATGCGCGCACGGCGGCGGGTAGCCCGCCTTGCATCGCATCCCAGCAGGACGACATTGCTTTTCGAATTTATTCGGGGAGGGTATTTGGGTATTTACTTCAGTGCGACGGTTGCACGCGTTGAAATTCTGCACCCCCGAGCCAAGCAGGCCAAGCCTCGCCTTCCGCAATCTCGACTCCGGCCTCGAACAGCAGCCGTGCATCCTCGACCGCACCCGAAAGGTCCCAGCTCGGGTCGATGACGTCGTCGACCTTGTGATACGCATTGGCGACGTAGTGCCGGCTCCGCTCGCGACCATAGCCGGGTGGCTTGCCAATGAAGGTGCTGCCGGACTTTGCGTAGATGCCGGGAATGCCGGCCTTGGCGAATTCGAACTGGTCGGCGCGATAGAAGCTGCCATTTTCCGGAAACGGCTCCGGCGCGATCGTGCGACCCTGGCGTGCGGCGACCCGGCGCACCACGTCGTCGGCACTTGACTTTCCCGGGCCGGTGATGACGAGGTCGCTGGTACGGCCATAGGGATTGATGCCGTCGATATTAATGTCGACCAGCGTCTTCTGGAGCGGATACAGCGGATGCTGCGCGTAATATTGCGCTCCCAGCAATCCCTGCTCCTCGGACGTCGTCGCGATGAACAGCACCGTGCGCCGGGGCGGCGTCGGCAGGGCTTTGTAGGCTTTGGCGATTTCAAGCATGGTCGCAACGCCCGAGGCATTGTCGATCGCGCCGTGGTAGATCTGGCGGGTGCGTTCGCCCGGCAGCGTCGGATCGAAACCGAGGTGATCCCAGTGCGCCGAATAGATCACGTATTCGTCGCGCAGCACCGGATCGCTGCCTTCGATGCGGCCGATGACGTTGCTGGAATCGATCTGGCGCATCGCGTTGTGTACGTCGATGCTGGCAGTGGCGGCCAACGCCACCGGCTTGAAATTGCGCGACAACGCTGCAGCTTTCTGCTCGTAAAAATCCAGTCCGCTGGCCGCGAACAATTCTTTGGCCCGCTCCACCGTGATCCACGCGGGTACCGGTGGATAACCCGGGTTGACGCCCTCGTTACGCGTAAAGAAAATCTCGCGCGACCAGCTGTTGCGCACGACATCATAGGGGTACGCTGCCGGCTTGGTCTCGTGCACGATGATCGCTGCCGCCGCGCCGGTGCGCGCCGCCATTTCGTATTTGTAGGTCCAGCGGCCGTAGTAGGTCATCGCCGTGCCGCCGAACATCGCCGGATCGAGCTGCGCCGGGTTGGCCGGATCCGGCAGAGGCGGATCGTTGATGAGCATGACGAGGGTCTTGCCGCGCAGGTCAGCACCCTTGTAATCATCCCAGCCGAACTCGGGTGCCGTGACGCCATAGCCGACGAAAATCAGGTTCGAATGATCGACCCGGACCTCCGCTTGTGTCAGTGCCGAGAAGGCGACGAAGTCGTCCGGCGAATGCAGCGCAATCGTCTTGCCGCCAACAGAAAATTGCATCGCCGCCGTTGCGGTCGTACCCACCATCGGCACCCGTTGCCGATAGCTGCCGTCCGGATTGCCCGGCGCCAGGCCGAGATTCTTGAATTGCTGCGTGAGGTAATCGACGGTCAACGCCTCGCCCCTGCCGCCGGGCGCGCGACCTTCGAACGCATCCGACGATAAGGCCCGGATATGCGCGAGCAGGCCATCGGAGGTGATCACCGCGGCCGCCGGCTGCATGACGGCCGGCGTCAGACTGACTGCGACCGGCGCGCTCGGTAGATCGCGGGCTGGCGGGTTGAAACTGCATCCTGCAGCAGCGCTCAGCAGGAGAATCAGCGCATGGAAATGAAGTCTGCTTGTCATGGTCGTGTCGCAGGTGGAGCCGTAGCCGGGATGACTGGTTTAGCGACGACAGTGTGCCATGGCAGCCCGGTTGAAAATGAAATAATTCCGGTCGCGGGAACGGCACCGCAACCCCTGTTAATAACATGACCACAGCATCTTGCGCTTTGGAATGCGCGCCCTACACTGAGTTCAGTTCCAACATTGATTGACGTACCGGTTTGCCCAGAATCGCGGAGACTGAAATGCTATCCACCGTAAAAATCGCACAGCTCGCCCACGTCGGCGCGCTAAAAATCTTCGCGGCGAAGACCGCGATCGGAGCCGGCATGATCGCCGGTACCGCCGCCACCGGTTTCGTTGCCTACACGGGGCTGCCGCCCGATTATCTGAGCGGTGCAAGCGAACTGATCAATAGAGCGGTCATGACAGAGGCGTCGACTACGGCGGGCGCTCCGCCACGAGATGAGGGCAGGCCGGCAGATCCGCAATCTCCCGGCCCCGTCGACCCGGCGACCGCATCGCCTCTCGGTACGTCGGTGTTGAGGATGGACCAGGCGACGCCTGACATGCCTCAGGTCGTCATCACGGCGCGCCGGATGACCGCACCGGAAAAGCTGGCATACGATTCAGCCCAGGGTCTGGTGACGCGGCTGGCGGCTATTTCAGCGCGATGGCAGGAGCACGGGCACTGAACAGCCAGAACTGCTGCCAGGTGTCACCGGGACGTGCGCCGGTCCACACCAGGTCCCACTTTTTCCGATCCACCTCGCCTGCGCCTGTGGGGGCATAGCCCTGGAAAAACAGCAGTCCGCAATCGCGTCGGGCTGCGATTTCCTGACGCTCGGTCAACCGGTCCGAGACGTAGTCCAGCATGGCGCGCTCGCTTTCGCCGAGATTGACGCTGGCGATGCAGGTGTCGGTTGCCGGCCACGGGATACTGCCAAAAACGCCGGTGTAACTTTTTCCGTAATCGAGCCAGGGCATCCAGAGCGTCGACAAAAGCGCCCAGACCAGGGTCAGCCCGCTGGCCCAGCGAAACAGTGCACCTCCCCGGACCGGCATCCATCGACTACCTGAGGCGACGACAATGGCGCCGATGGTCACCGCTACCGCCAGCAGGAAGGCGGTCGGCTCGAATACCGGCTTGAAGTCCGCCGGCAGCAACCGCAGCAGCCAGGCCCACTGGGGCGGCGCACCGGTATGCATCATCGTGAACCAGCCGAACCAGATCGTCGCCGCGAGGGCGCCAAACAGGATTGCGCTGGCCCAGCCTGCGCTGCGTACCGCCGTGCCGCGCAGGGCGTCGACTGCCGGTGTCGCCAGAATTGCCAGCGGCACCAGCAACGGCAGCGCATAGACCGCACGCGCAGACGCCGACGACCACAAGACGCCTGCGGTGACCGCCAACAGGACGACCATGGCCTGCAGGCACGGATCGCGACCGATCTGACGGCGTTCGCGCCACAGCGTCCAGACAGCGAGCGGCGCCGCCGGAAATGTGAACCAGGGCAGTGTCTGCAACCAGAAGTACCGTGCGTGCTCGGTACCGTGGCTCACTGCGGAAAATCCGAGATACCGTCCGAAGTTGTTATCCCATATCCACTGCGAAAACAGATCCGGCGAACGCAGGTACAGCAGCATTGGCCAGACCATAAACATTGGCAACGATGATAAAAACGCGATCGCCAGCCCGTTCCGGTACGCCTTGGTGCGCCACTGCGAAAACAACAACGGCAATGCAATCCCCGTGATGCCGAGTACGCCGGGCGCCAGCAAACCCTTGGACAGGAATCCGATACCTGCGCCCAGGCCGAGCAGCAAGCCGCCGGCATGTGGCTTTGCGAGGACGACGGAAAATCCCCAGCACCCCAGCGCAAAGCCAGTCAGCAGCGGGATGTCCGGCATCATCATGTGGGCCTGGACCGTCAGACCCAGGCAGGCCACGAAAACCAGTGGCGCATGGCGACCCATGCCATGCCCCCACCAGTTTCGCGCGGCGCTGGCCAGCGCGCAGCAAGTCGCCACCATGAAAAAACCGGACGCCAGCCGCGCGGCGTCCGGCTCCGACAGCAAGCCGTCGAAACACTGCACCAAAACCGCGGCGACCCACGCGTAAAGGGGCGGCTTTTCCATGAACGGCTCGCCAGCCACCAGGGGCACCAGCCAACTGTCATGGTCGAGCATGCTGTGGACGATGCCGAACACGTAGGCTTCGTCGGCCTTCCATGGATCGTGCCAGGTCAGTCCAAAGAAAATGAAGATGAAGAGCAGCACCGCATACGGCGCAAACGCCATGATTTGCGTTCTCTGGCTGCTCGAGAGGAAGGGGATCGGCTCTGCCAGCAGGAGACGATCATAGGCAAGGTTTCGAGAGATCATTACGCGACGTCATCGCGCAGAACGCTACGACCGGACAGTGAATGTAACGCATTGTACAAGTAATTTGGCATGCGTCTGCTCAGGTTTTTGCGGCGGATGAAGCGACATTTGATGCGCCTCTACATGCCGCCGTGGCGCCTCGTCAGCGCAGGCGACGCAATCCTTGCCAGTCTGCAAATCGATATGTCATGCGGCATCGGACATTACGGCGGGCAGCACGCCACGCAGCGCATTGCACACCACGATCGCCTGCGCGGCATGCAGGTTCGCTATCGTCAGCGGGCGCTCGGCGGCATTCCACGTCGGATCGTCCAGCAGCACGGCGCGCATCACGCCCGGCAGTACCCCGGCGTCGAGCGGCGGCGTGTACCAGCGCCCGTCCAGTTTGACAAACACGCTGCTGCGCGCCCCTTCGGTCAACTCGCCTCGCGTGTTCGTGAACAGCATGTCGAATGCCCCCTGCGCCTCGGCGCTGCGCCATGCGGCGTCGTAGGTCCCGCGCAAGGTGGTCTTGTGACGCAGGAACAGATCGCCGGCGTCCATCGGTTGCGGCGAGAGCAGTAAACGCACCGGCCCGGTCAACGGCGTCACGGACGCGGCGGTGATCGTGACGCTGCCATCCGGCTGCAACAGAAGTCGCATGCGGTAGCTGCCCTCGCCTTCGAGCTGCGCAAAGGCCTCGCGCAGCGCCGTCTGCAAGACCTCGTGGTCGAAACGGAAACCGAAATACGCAGCGGAGCGCTCGATGCGCGCCAGGTGGCGGTCGGCATGACGGCAGCCTTGCACACGATCCGCATGCATGGTTTCGAACAGCGCAAATTCACTTGGCAAAGTGGTCATGAATACCGCCTTGAGACGGCACTCGGCCTGCTCGTCCGCGGCCACGCTGTCGTGTACGATACCCGCGCCCACGCCCATCATGCCCTTGCGAACGCCCGTTTCCGATGGCGCCTCCAGCACCAGCGTGCGGATCGGAACCGACAGGCAGAAGTCGCCGATGCTGCGAGCAGGCTGTGGCGGATCGAACCAGCCCAGCGCACCGGTGTAGAGGCCACGCGCTTGCGGTTCCAGTTCGCGGATGATCTGCATCGCACGGCGCTTGGGCGCGCCGGTAATCGAGCCGCAGGGGAAAGCAGCCGCGAACACATCCGCCAGCGTCCGCCCTTCTTGCAAGGTGGCACACACGGTCGAGGTCATCTGCAGTACGCTGCGGTAACGTTCGACCTGGAACAGTTGCGGCACCTGTACCGAGCCGAGCCGGGCGATGCGGCCAAGGTCGTTGCGCAGCAGGTCGACGATCATCAGGTTCTCGGCCCGGTTCTTCGGATCGGCGGCCAGCGCGGCAGCGGTCGTCGCGTCCGTCGCCGCGTTGTCACTGGCTGCCGCCGTGCCTTTCATGGGGCGCGCAGTCAACTTCCCGTCATCATGTCGCAGGAACAGTTCGGGAGACAACGACAGCACGGCACGGCCGTCCGGCAAGGCGATCAGCGCGCCGTACGGAACGGGCTGACGCGCGCGCAACCGGCGATACAACGCCGCAGGCGGTCCGTAGGCATCGAAGTGGACCCGTTCGGTGTAATTGATCTGGTAGGCATCGCCGGCGGCAATGTAGGCATGAATGCGTTCGATTGCGGCGCCAAAGCTGGGGGCGTCGATCGTATGGGTGACACCGGCAACGCCGGCAGGCACATCCAACGCATCCGGCGCCTGCGCCGCCAGCCACTGGTCGACGGCATCGGCAGACAGCAGCGCGCACCGCGTGAAAAAATGCAACTCGGCCAGTACCGCGGCGCCGGTGTCTCGCTGCGCTGTTCCCGCCATTGCGGTACCGAGCTCGTAGTTGAACAAACCGATGGCATGACGATCGCAATCGAGCGCCGCCAGCAGCGCCGGAAATTCCACCGCGTCCATGCAATACAGCGAATGGGTATAACCCGTGTAAAGACGCGACACGGGATGGTCGGCAGTGGCGTTGCAATCATCGAGCAGCGCGTAGCACGGCAGTCCGGCAACCGGATTAAACCCCGGCGCCGGTGCTGCGTCCCTGCGCGCAGATACCGCCTGATCGCCAATTGCTACCAGACCCGCACCCTCTGCGACGGCGTCAGGTACAAGCCCTGGCTCGGCTGCACGTCGAAAGTCGAATACCAGGCATCGAGATTGCGGACCGTCGAGACGCGGTAATTGTCTGGCGCGTGGCCATCGGTGGCGATCTGCCGGCGCAGTGCCGCTTCACGCTCCTTCTGCCGCCACGACAGGCCGTAGGCCATGAAGAACTCCCGGTCGTCGGCATCCCCTTTTGCCGTGGATTTCCTGCCCAGCGCGGTGCGGAACGCATCATGCGAGGCCAGCAATCCTGCGAGGTCGGCGATGTTTTCGCTCAGGGTCTGTTGTCCGTTGACGGCCAGATCGGGGAATGGCTTGTAGGCTGAGTATTGCGTTGCGAGCGCCTTGGAGGAACTTTCGAAATGCGCCAGGTCATCCGCGGTCCACCAGTTCTGCAGACGGCCTTCGGCATCGAACTGCGCGCCCTGGTCGTCGAAGCTGTGGCTGATCTCGTGCCCGATGACGGCGCCGATCGCGCCGTAGTTGTGCGCATCCGAGGCGCTGGCGTCGAAGAATGGCGGCTGCAGGATCGCGGCCGGGAAGTTCAGCGCATTCTGCATCGGCATGTTCACCGCATTGACCACCTGCGGCACCATGCACCATTCGTAGCGATCGACCGGTTTGCCCAGGCGCGCGATCGCCTCCTGGTAATTGAAGAGCTCGGCGCGCTCCGCATTGCCGACGGCATCGTCGGCGCGAATCGTCAGGCCGGAATAATCCTTCCACTTGTCCGGATAACCGACGCCCACGTAGAGCGTCTTGAGCTTGGCGCGGGCCTGCACCTTGGTCGCCGGCGCCATCCAGTCCAGATGATCGATGCGGTCGCCGAATGCGGTCACGATATTGGCGACCATTTTCTGGGCGCGGGCCTTGGAGTCGGCGGTGAAGTACCGTTCGGTATACAAGCGGCCGACCGAAAACCCGACCGCGCTGCTGGTGGAGGCCAGCGCGCGCTTCCAGCGCAGCGACTGCTGTGGCGTCCCGCTCAGTGCCGTGCCGAAGAAGGCGAAGCGCGCATCCGAATAGGCTTTCGGCAGCGCCCCGGCGACATGATTGATCGTGTGGAAGGTCAGGTAATCCTGCCAGACCGCCAGCGGCGTTGCCTTGACCTCGGCCGCTGCACCCGTGACGGCGCCCGGATGCCAGACGATGAAGTCGGGCTGGCCAGACAGGCCGGCGCCGGCGAAATAGGCATCCCAATCCATCCCGGCTGCCTTGGCGGCGAAGTCCTTCTTGCGCCAGGAATTGTCGGCCTTGTGCACGTCCTCCGAATCCTCGCGCTTGACGTGGGTCTGGGCCAGGCGCAGTTCCAGCGCGAACACTTCGGCCGCGCGCGCCGCGGCGTCCGGCACCTTCGACATCGTCAGGACGGTCGCGATGTAGGCCTGGTACCTGGTCCGCAGATCCGCCATGCGGGCGCTGGTTGAGACGTAGTAGTCGCGGTCCGGTAGCCCCAGGCCGCCTTGCAGCAGGTACGCATGATAATGCGCCGGATCGTGAAAGCCCTGCACGACCCACAGGCCGAACAGGTTCTCGGTGTAGAAATTGGTGGAATTGAGCGCATCCACATCGGCGCGCAAACGGCTTCCGAGGACATGCGCCAGAGCCTTCTTGTCCTTGATCGCCGCAATTGCCGTCAGGTCGGCCTGGATCGGCTCAAGGCCCTTGGCTTCGATCCCGGCTTCATCCATGTAGGCGTTGAAATACGCGCCAACCCGCTGCGCATCGGCGCTGGCGCCGCTGTTCTTGGCCGCCTCGCGGATCAGGTCGGCAACGCGTTCGTTGGTCGCCTCGGCCAGGATGGCGCCGACGCCCCAACTGCTCTTGTCGGCCGGGATCTCGGCATCGTCGATCCAGCCGCCGTTGACGTAACGGTAGAAGTCGTCGCCGGGACGGGTTTTCGGATCGATGCCCGAGATGGACGTGCCTTGGGCATCGGCCGCATGAACCGCTGGTGCGCCAATGCACACCGCGCAAAGGACAAACGCTGCAGACAAAGTCGTGACGCTTGTGGCGCGGACTGCCTGCGATAGACGGGATCGGTCGAACGATTGCAATGAGGACTTCAAGTGCAGCTCCTGGACGAGATGGGTGGTGGTTACGGCTTCGCAATCATCTCACAGCACACGTGCAGTCGTCCGGGTCTCTCAGGATAAATCGCCTGCGATGTCATCGACGACAAATCCGACGACATTTCGCGGTGCAGCTTACTTCTTGAAAATATAGGCAAGAAAGAATACGCTGGCCCCAACAGTGCGAAGCGCTCTGCCGCGTCATTTCCGTCAACCGGAACGCGACTTTTTCGATCGAAATTTTTGGGCGATGCATGGGCAACATCAATCCGCACTTTCTTGTTAATACCAGCCATGTCGGCACGCTGATGCGGACCCTAGACTGGTCCGGCTCACCGTTGGGCGATCCGTCCACATGGCCGTATCCCTTGGGGACCATCGTTTGTCTGATGCTCAACTCAAAGTTCCCCATGTTCCTGGCATGGGGACCGCGGCTTGGATTCCTCTACAACGACGCCTACATGGAAATTCTGGGCGACAAGCATCCGGCAGCGTTGGGCCAGCCATTCGACGAGGTATGGCACGAGGTGTGGCCGGAAATCGTCCCGGTCGTCGCCGAGGCCCTGGATGGCCGTGCTTCCTATTTTGAAAACATGCCCCTGGTATTGAACCGCAAGGGCTATGACGAACAGACCTGGTTCACGTTTTCCTATTCTCCGCTGCACGACGCCGAAGGAAAAATCGCCGGCATGTATTGCGCGTGCACCGAAACCACCGGACAGGTCCTCGCCGAGCAAAATCGTGTGATCGAAAACGAGCGCCTGAAAAGCCTCTTCCAGCAAGCGCCTGGCTACATCGCTGTCTTGTGTGAACCTTCCCACTTGTTCGAACTCGTCAACGATGCCTACCTCCAGCTTGTCGGAAACCGTGAGGTGATGGGCAAGTCGATTCGCGAAGCAATGCCCGAGCTCGAGGGCCAAGGCTTTTATGAACTACTCGACAAGGTATTCCAGACCGGCGAGACGTTTGTCGGGCACGCGATTCCAATCAAGCTCCAGCTCGAGCCCGGGCAGGACCTGGTCGAACGTTTTCTCGATTTCGTGTACCAGCCGATTCGCGATGTGCGCGGCGAGATCACCGGCATTTTCGTCGAAGGCAGCGACGTCACGGACGCGGTGCGCGCGACCCAGGCGATCCGGGCGAGCGAGGCGCGGCTGCGGCAGCTTGCCAATACGATTCCGCACCTCGCGTGGATGGCCGACCCGGACGGCCATATTCATTGGTACAACGATCGCTGGTATGCCTACACCGGGGCGACGCCGGACCAGATGCTGGGCTGGGGATGGGAATCGGTGCAAGACCCGGCACTGCTGCCAATGGTGGTGGAGCGATGGCGGGCATCGCTGGCCAGCGGCGAGCCCTGGGAGATGACGTTTCCCCTGCGTTCCGCAAGCGGCGAATTTCGCACCTTCTTCAGCCGCGCCGCGCCGCTGCGGGATGAGGCAGGAAAGATCGTGCAGTGGTTCGGCACGAACACCGATGTAACCGAAATCAAGGCTGCCGAAAAAGAGTTGAAGGCAGCAAGCGAACGTAAGGATGAATTTCTTGCCATGCTTGCCCATGAACTGCGCAATCCGCTGGCGCCGATCAACACCGCGGCGGAATTGCTCAGCCTGACGCATCTGGACGAAGCCCGGGTAAAGCAGACCGCCAGCATCATCTCGCGCCAGGTCGGTCACATGACCAAGCTGGTGGACGACTTGCTCGATGTATCGCGTGTGACGCGCGGGCTGGTCACGATGCGTGCCGACGTTCTCGATATCAACGAGCTGGTGACCGAAGCGGTCGAGCAGGTACAGCCACAGATGCACGTGAAGCAGCACCGGCTCAGCGTGCAAAGAGCAGATGAAGCCCTATACGTCAGGGGTGACCGTACCCGGCTGATCCAGGTGATGTCGAACCTGCTGAACAACGCCGCCAGGTACACGCCGGCAAAGGGTACGATCGACGTTAAGGTGACATCGGCCGCGGACTGGATCACGATTTCCGTCAGCGACGACGGGATCGGCCTGGCTCCGGCGCTGGCGCCGTATATCTTCGAGCTGTTCACGCAAGGCGAGCGCTCGTCGGACCGCGGACAAGGCGGGCTCGGACTCGGACTTGCCTTGGTCAAGAGCCTGGTCGAACTGCATGCGGGCGCGGTATCGGTCCGTAGCGAAGGTGCGGGAAAAGGGAGCGAATTCGTGGTGCGTCTGCCCCGAATTGCCGAGACCGGCAGGCGGCCGCACACCCAAGGCAAGTCCGGCACACCGCAACCCGTAGGCGCCGGACTATCGCTGATGGTGGTCGATGACAACGAAGATGCGGCGCAGATGCTGTCGCTCTTGCTGGAGACGGTCGGCCACCGGGTTCGGGTGTCCCACGATGCAAGCACCGCCTTGGTGACCGCACAGGCGGCCGCGCCAGCCATGCTTTTTCTGGACATCGGCCTGCCCGGGATGGATGGATATGAGTTGGCGAAACACCTGCGCGAGATGCCGGAGACCGCACATTCGGTACTGGTTGCCGTAACCGGCTACGGCCAACCCGAAGACAAGGAGCGCGCCCTGCAAGCCGGCTTCGATCATCACCTCGTGAAACCGGTCAAGCTGGCGGCGGTGCTGGCGTTGATCGAACACCACTCACCGGCGGGACGCTAGTGCGGGGTTTGCCGGAACCGCTGGAAGCGGACAATAATTTATTTTGAGAATTTTATTACTTTTAAGGAACTGAGTTGCTTCCGGGGCGTCGAACTGCATCATGCATCCAGCAACCGTGAGCGAGGTGACAAATTGACATCGACCCGGCAAATCGAACAAGCCCCCGACGTGACCCCGCGGATCTGGCGGCTATCCAACAGCAAATACCTCGCCTACATTGAACATCACGTGCGGCGGGCGGAACGGCCGGACCGCGAGTACTACCTGGCCGGCACCTTTGCCAACGATGCCGAAGCGCTGGCAGCGGCACAGCGCCTGATGCAAACCTTTCTCGCATCGGTCATGCTGCCCTGACAAGCTTGCGGAGGGCGGCCCGCCGGATGAGCGATTCGGCACCAGACGATCCCCCTTCCGCATCCCATGAATTAGGCAGGGAACTGACCCGATTGTCTTTTCATGCTGGAAAGCACTTAAAAAACCGTGCGTTTTTTGTGAAAATCCCACATTTCCTCACATTTCTTAATTGCAACAGCGCTATGATCACGGAGCGTTCTCGGCAGGAAATCGGAACGCGTAAAAGATTTTTTCCGAGGACGCGCCGTGGCTGCTGGTTCGAACCGACTATCACCTCAACGATGCCGCCATGCATGGCTGGCAGTGCTGTGCGTACTGTCGGCATCCGCTTTCGCCCGCGCCGACCAGAGCCTCGAGGCCCAGCTTGCCGAGACCAGTGAACTGGCCCATTACGTCCCCGAAAAAGCGCTCAAGACACTCCTGAAGCTGGATGAGCTGGCACGCTCTGCCGCCACCGACACGCGCGCCGAATATCTGGCCCAGCTGAGCGAAGCCCGCCGCAACACTGGCGATCAGAAGGCGGCAATCGCGCTGGCCGAAGAATCGATCGCCCTCGGCAAGGAGAAATCCAGCCCGGTCGCGCTTGCCAAGGGCATGCTCGCCAAGGGCGAAGTGATGTTGGTGCGAAACGAGCTCGACGAATCGCATCAGTTGTTGTGGGCAGCCGAAGCGATCGCCAACACCACGGCCGATCTCGACCTGCGGGTACAGGCGATGATCCTGTCCGGGCAGGCCTTCGCCGAGGACGGTAATTTCCCGGCGGCGCTGACCCGCTTGCAGGCGGCCGTCGCGCTCGCCCGTCAGGATGGCAAGCCGCTGCCGATGATCACCTCCCTCAATGCCCTGGCGCGCCTTTATCGGCAGATGAAGGAATACAGCAAGGGCGCCGACACGCTCAAGGAAGCAATGGCCATGGCAACCGAGATCAATTCGTTTGCCCGCATGGCCTCCCTGCTCAACACCGAGTACCTGTTTGCGATGGAGACCCGGCAGCAGAAACGCGGCATGGAAGCACTGCTGTCGGCTCTGGAACTGCAGCGCCAGATCGGTGACACCGCCACGATCGATATCACGCTGGTCAACCTGTCGGACAGCTATCTGAAGCAAAAGGACTATCGTAATACCCTGATCTACGCGAGCCAGGCGCTGGAGGCGGCGCGCCTGTTCCATGACGAAGCCATCGAAGCGACGGCCTATGTCAACATCGGCGAGGCGCAGCTCGGCATGGGACGGCTGGCCGACAGCAAGCGTAGTTTTGAAACCGGTCTTTCCCTCTACGAAAAATCAGGTGACAAGCCGGCGCTGCAGGCGGTGCTCCTGGAATACGGCGCGGCGCTCGAGCAGGCCGGCGACATGGCCGGCGCGGTCGTCGCCTATCACCGCGAACGCGCCATCTCCGAGGATCTGTTCGAAAAGCAGCGGCAGAAAGCCTTGTGGGAATTGCAGGGCAAATACGAGGCGGACAAGAAGGAACGCCAGATCGAATTGCTCAGCCGCGAGAACCAGGTCAAGACTGCCGACATCGACAATCGGCGCCTGCAGCAGCGGATCTGGTGGCTGCTGGCGATCGTGTTCGCCTTGGCCGCGCTGATCGTCGGCATCCTGTACCGCAAGATCCGCCAGACCAACGCGCAGCTGGAGGTCAAGAATCTTGAACTGAAGCAACAGAGCTCGCGCGACCCTCTGACATCGCTCTACAACCGCCGGCATTACCAGGATTTCATGCGCACCCACTCGCAAGTCGAAAAGCGTGGCGCAGCGACGGCCGGCGAGGAAATGGTCGGCGCCCTGTTCCTGCTCGACGTCGACCACTTCAAGCATGTCAACGACAACTATGGTCACGCGGCCGGAGACGCCGTGCTCAAGATGATCGCCGAGAATCTGCGGGTGATCCTGCGGGAGACCGACATGATCGTGCGCTGGGGCGGCGAGGAATTCCTGGCATTTCTGCCGGCCGTCGCACGCAGCGGCATCGACGATATCGCGCACCGAATCCTGACCGGGATTTCCGCGCAGCCGGTGGACTATCAGGGCGCCGCGATCCCGGTGAAGGTATCGATCGGGTTCGCACCCTTTCCGTTGGCGCCGGGCGGCCAGTCACTGACCTGGGAGCGCGCCGTCAACCTGGTCGACATGGCGCTCTACCTGGCAAAGAGCCATGGCCGCAATCGCGCCTACGGTGTGCGCGGTTTTGCCAACTTCGAAAAGACCACGATGGAAGAGATCGAGCAGGATCTCGAGCGGGCCTGGCGCGCCGGCTTCGTCGATCTGTCGGTGGTACTTGGCGGCGCCGCCCAGACCGACGCGGTTGTCATCGAGCCCGAACCGGCGCTCGCCTGACGGCCGGCATCCCGCATGAATCGGTGTCGATGCTTCGGCCTGGCTAAAGCGCCTGCAGCAAATCGCGCCGTGTTCGCCTTCATTGGCGCCGACGGTTGTACCGAATGTGCAGTTCATTTTTGGAGAATCGATTGAATCTCGCAACACAATCGCAGGATGCCGACACCATCGCTTCATTGCGTTTGCAAGTCGCCACACAACAACGTGAGATCGAACTGCTCCGCGCAGAGCTGGCGGAGCTGATTCGGGTCGATCCACTGACCGGCGTCATGAATCGGCGCACGCTGGAAGAAATGCTCGCCGCAGAACTGCAGCGTTCGCACCGCACCGGTCATCCCTTCTGCTTCGCAATGCTGTCCATCGATCACTTCAAGGCGATCAACGAGCGATTCGGCACGCCGGCCGGAGATAGCGTTCTCAAGACTTTTTCGGGCGCATCCATCAAGCTGCTGCGGGTGCTCGACCGGTTCGGCCGGCTGGAGGGCGATCGGTTCGGGATCGTGTTGCCGGCGACCTGGCTCGACAGCGGCATCATCGCCATGAACCGGCTCAGCGCCGCGGTCGCTGCCTGCAACTGGGAAGGCATCACGCCGGGCATGGCAGTGACCTTCTCCGCCGGGCTGACCACGAACGCGCCGGCCGACACTGCCGACCGCATGGTGCAACGTGCCGAGCAGGCGCTGCTGCAAGCCAAGAGCGAAGGCCGCAATCGCACGGTGACCATCGAAGATGCGTTGCCGGACATGCCGATGCTGGACGACTGAACCAGGCCCGGCAACCGATCAGAATTGACGTTTCACTTCCTGGCAGGCCGTTTCGACTTCTTGCGCGGTCATGCACAGTGCGTCGGCGGCAATCTCGCCGCCCGCTTGCCACTCCAGTGACGCTGCTTCCCCGCGCACTTCCTGGATCGCCTTCTCGACAACCAGGTTCGATGCCAGCAAGCCGCGCACCGTTGCCGGCACGCTTTCGTCATAGAGCGCGTCGTAGTCGTGATGCCGCCGAATCGTCGCAACGATGTCGGCATCGATGCCCCACTGCTCGGCAAGCGTCGCGCCGACCACGGCGTGATCCGTCCCGTGACGCTGCTGTTCGATCTCAATGAAGGCTGTACCGGCCGCCAGGTTGGCCACCGACAGCGTCTGGAGATAGGTCGGGAAATGCGCTTTCATCAGCGGGATCCCGATGTCGCAGAACAATCCAAAGGTGTGACCCAATTCCGACGGTGCCACACGGGTGCGTGCCGCCAGGAAGGCCATGCCCTTGGCGCGTTTTTCCGAGACATCCCAGAAACGCGCCATCATCATGCGGCCATTGCCCATGAGCGTGCGGGTGATCAAGCCGGTCATGATCGCGCTGCACTGGTTCATGCCGATCATCGCCAACGCATCGTCGACCGAATCGATCTGGCGTGGCAGGGCGAAGGATGCCGAGTTCGCCGCCTGCAGCAGTTTGCCGGCCATGGCGACATCCCGGCTGATCAGTTGCGCGATGCGCTTGAGCTGCGGGTCGAGATGACCGATCTCACGTTGCAGCGCCAGCAGCAATGCGGGGCGCGGCGGGATGTAGACCGACGCGATGATGCTGGAGACAACGGCAGCTTCAGTTGAACGAGGGGGCGTGGCGGCCAACGCTTTCTCCAGGCAGCAGAAAAAATTGCTGTTTGTTAACGGTATCATACGTTCGATGACCGGGAGTCGCTATCGAAAGCATCATCGCGCGGCGCCGACGTATCGCGGCCCTGTTTCGAACACTGCTGGCAGCGCCCGGGATCCGGGTCTGGGTCGTCACGCGCAACGTCACCAACGATGCCGACGCGCTGGGTTTCCTGATCCGCAATCCCGGAAGAGATCATTTCAAGGACGCCGGAGATCGTCTGCGCGCGGATCCGCCACGCGCTCGGCCTGCCGCGCTAAGGATCCAGGGCGGATGGGACAGCCTCAGTCACCGAAAAATCGCACGCAATTGCCGTTGATCTTGGCGCGGTACATTGACGCGTCTGCCAGCTTGATCAAGGTCTCATGGTCCAAGGCGTCGTCCGGATACAGCGCAACGCCGATGCTTGCGCCCAGCGTGGCAACCTGCGCGCGTTCACCCAGTTTGAATGGTGCGCACATGGCGGCGATGATTTCACGGGCGACGGACAGTACGGCGTCATGCCCGGCAACCTCCCGCAGGATGACAGTAAATTCGTCACCACCAATGCGGGCGACCGTGTCCGAAGCGCGAACGCGTTCGCAGATGCGTGCGGCGACTCCCTTGAGCAGCGCGTCGCCGGCGGCATGGCCAAAGGTATCGTTGACCGGCTTGAATTTGTCGAGATCGACGTAGAGCAACGCGAACCGGGTGCGATCGCGTTTGGCTTGACTGATTGCCTGACCCAGCCGTTCATTGAACAGCAAGCGGTTCGGCAGTCCGGTCAGGACGTCATGATAGGCAGCGTGCTGGATCTGTTCTTCGGCCCGCTTCTGTTCCGTGATATCGAGCGCCATGTAATAACAGCCGGCGCGCGGGTCCTGCTGTACGGCGCCCGGCACCAGCTTGACCTCGATGCAGCGCTCGTCGCCACTCTTGCGCAGGACCTTGCGCTGGTAGGTGACCGGTTCCCCCTTGAGGGCCTGGCGGAAGTTCTGTTCGAGGTTCGGAAACGCCGCCTCGCCGACGATCTCGCGCAACGGACACCCGACGATTTCGGACACCGGCAGTTCGAAGAATTCTGCGTAATGCCGGTTGGCGAAGCGACAGACCATGTCGCCATCGACGTAGAGGATCATGGCCGGCACGTTGTCGGTAATCAGGCGCAGCGTCATCTCGCTGTCGCGCAACGCCTGTTCGGTTTTCTTGCGCTCGGTGATGTCGGTGTAGATCGTCACGAAGCCGCCGCCGGGCAGCGGCGTGCCGCGAATCTCGAGCACGGTGCCGTTCGGCCGGGTCCGCTCGATCACGTGCGCCGTCATCGAGCGCGTGCGTTCGACCGCGGCGGCCGCGATGATCTCGGGGTCGCCGGGACCGTAATCGCCGCGCACGGCATTGAAGTGCAGCAGGGTCGGGAGTGACGGCAGGCCGTCGGCAAACAGCGAATCGGGGAAATCGAGCAAGGTTCGCAGTTGCGTATTGGAGGCGATCATCTCCAGACCGGGGCCGAACATCGACACGCCGCTGGGCAGGTAGTCCAGCAGCGTATGCAAGACCGCGGTCGGATCGAACCCTTCATCCCCCTTGCT
>JACMOV010000163.1 GCA_014377845.1 Herminiimonas sp. | reverse complement strand
TGGAACCGGTCGCCTGTCAAGGCCCAGGCGCTTTCCGCATTCGGCGTGAAAGCCGCAGCCACACCTGCCGACGCAGTGCGCGGTGCATCCCGCGTCCACATGGTGTTGAAGGATGATGCGGTCGTCGACGAGGTGATCGAGGCGGCCCGCACCGGGTTGTCGGCCGATGCGATCCTGATCGATCACAGCACCACGTTGCCGGCGCTGACCGCGCAACGGGCGGCCCGGTTGCAGGCGGCAGGACTGCACTATCTGCACTGCCCGGTGTTCATGGGCCCGCCGGCAGCACGCAACGCGCAGGGTTCGATGATGGTGTGCGGTCCCAGGGCGCTGTATGACCTGGTTGCCGCCGATCTCGCCAGGATGACCGGCAAGGTCAAGTACATGGGCGAACGCAGCGACCTCGCCGCCGCCAACAAGCTGTTTGGCAACGCAATGATCATTGGCCTGGCCGGCATCATGGCCGATGTGCTCACGCTGGCCCAGGCCAGCAATGTGGACGGCAAGGATGCGATCGCGCTGCTCGGCATGCTCGATCTGAACGCCATGGTGGGCGGACGCGGCATGAACATGGCCAACGGGAATTTCGCCGCCAGCTTCGAATTGACCATGGCGCGCAAGGATGTCGGACTGATGCTGGAGGCGACCGGCCCGCGTCCGATGGCGACGCTCCCGGGCATCGCCGCGAGGATGGATCAGCTGATCGCGCAGGGTCACGGCGCGGAAGACGCATGCGTGCTCGGCTTCGATGCGGTTGCGAGGATCGCCAGGTCGTGAGTGTTATTGGGTTGGTCCGGAATTTCTCGTGAATGAGTATTTCCTGTGGAGCATGTGGTACTGAAAGTTTTTGTATCCGCCTGCTTACATTTGGATGCGCCGATTACAAATGCCCTGTCTTTGGGTGTCGTAGCACGCACGTTGAACGAATGCGTGAATACGACGCATCGACTCCCCCACATTTACATCGGAAAAATCATGAGAAAAATTACCTTGGCTGCCTTCATTGTTACCAGCGCGTTGTCGGCGTCCGTCTTTGCACAGACCGTGGCCACTGAAGTACAACGCGACGTGAACCAGCAAAACCGTGTTGAAGAGGGTTTGAAATCAGGTCAGCTCTCGACGAAGGAAGCGGCCAGGATCGAAGGACGCGAAGCAGCGATCCAGCGAGCCGAAGCCAATGCGATGAAGGATGGCACCCTGAGCAAAGGCGAGAAAGCACACATTCAGCGGATGCAGAATCAGGAAAGCCGTCAGATCTACAAGGAAAAGCACGACGCCCAGAAAGGCAATCCCGACAGCGCCTCCAGCAAGCGGATGCAGGCGGATGTGCAGCGCAACGTCAATCAGCAGACCCGCATCGAAAACGGCGTGAAGGATGGCTCGCTGACCAATCGGGAGGTCGCGCATCTGGAATCGCACGAGGCACGGATTTCGCGCACGGAAGCCCGCGCAGGCCGCGATGGTCATGTCGGAAAAGCAGAACAAGCCAGAGTCCAGGGCCTGGAAAACAATGCGTCCAAGAGAATTCATCAGCAACGGCATGACGCTCAAGTACGTAACTAAGGCAGCCTGAAATAGCCGTCGCGGTTTGCAAAAGCGGCGACGGAACGCTTTCAGCGCTTGCAGCAACATCGGCAAAATACAGGCATGCTTCAGCAGTTCGATACAATCCGGTATCGTTCCTCCTGCAAAGCGCCATGCCATGACCGACCTCTCGATTGCCCAGAAACTGACCGAATACAAAGTCACGAACAAGGTCCGCTTCGTCACCGCGGCGTCACTGTTCGACGGCCATGATGCGTCGATCAACATCATGCGGCGCATCCTGATGGCCAACGGTGCCGAAGTCATCCATCTGGGACATAACCGGTCGGTCGACGACATCGTCACCACGGCCTTGCAGGAGGACGTGCAGGGCATCGCGATCTCCAGTTACCAGGGCGGCCATGTCGAGTATTTCAAGTACATGATCGACCTGCTGCGCGAACGTGGCGGCGCGCACATCAAGGTCTTCGGCGGCGGCGGCGGCGTGATCGTCCCGACCGAAATCGCGGATCTGCATGCTTATGGCGTTTCCCGGATTTTCAGCCCCGAGGATGGCCAGCGCCTCGGATTGGTCGGCATGATCCTGTCGATGATCCAGGCCTGCGACATCGACCTGTCGCCGTTCGCTCCCACCGTGCTCGCGCCGCTGCAGCAGGGTGCCATGGCCGATCGCCATCGGCCGCTGGCCCAGTTGATCACCGCGCTGGAGAACGAGAAGGTCGACCCGTCCCTGAAGGCGGCGCTGCACGCGGCTGCGCAAGAGGCGCGCATCCCGGTACTCGGCATTACCGGCACTGGCGGCGCCGGCAAATCGTCTCTGACGGATGAATTGATCCGCCGCATTCGGCTCGACCAGAACGACGCGCTGAACATCGCGGTGATTTCAATCGATCCATCCCGCCGCAAATCCGGCGGGGCGCTGCTCGGCGATCGCATTCGCATGAACGCGATTCAACCCTGGGGTGAAGAGCGGCGCGTGTTCATGCGCTCGCTGGCGACCCGCGAAGCCGGTTCCGAGATCTCGCCGGCGCTGCCGGACGTGATCGCGGCATGTAAGGTGGCGGGCTTCGACCTGGTGATCGTCGAAACCTCCGGGATCGGGCAGGGCGACGCTGCGATCGTCCAGCATGTCGCCCTGTCGATGTACGTGATGACGCCGGAATTCGGCGCCGCCTCCCAGCTGGAAAAGATCGACATGCTGGACTTCGCCGATTTCGTCACCATCAACAAGTTCGACCGCAAGGGATCGCAAGATGCGCTGCGGGATGTGGCCAAGCAGTACCAGCGCAATCGCGAACTCTGGAGCCAGAGGCCGGAAGAGATGCCGGTGTACGGTACCCAGGCATCACGCTTCAACGACGACGGCGTGACCGCTCTGTACCAGGGCCTGCTGCCGCGGCTGGTTGCGTTTGGCCTGCCGGTCCAGCCGGGCAAGCTGGCGCCGGTCGACGTGCGTTTTTCGTCGGGCAAGAATGCGATCGTGCCGCCCGCCCGCAGCCGCTATCTGGCTGAAATCGCCGATACGGTACGGGGCTACCACAAGCATACTGCACGGCAGGTGACGCTGGCGCGGGAACGCCAGCAACTGCAGGAATCGAAGCGCATGTTCGGCGTGGCTGGCCCGGCCGTGGCGACGGCTGCGGATGTTCTTGCAACCTTCGATGCGCTGATCCTGCAACGCGAGAACCAGCTTGCGCCCGAAGCCCGTCAATTGCTCGCGTCCTGGCCGGCCATGCAGGCAGCCTACGGCGGCGATGAATACGTGACGACGGTGCGCGACAAGGCGATCCGTACCCGGTTGATCCAGAAGACTTTGTCCGGCACCAGCATCCGCAAAGTGGCCTTGCCCCGCTTCACCGACCACGGCGAGATCCTGCGTTTCCTGATGCTGGAGAATGTACCCGGGGCGTTCCCGTATGCCGCCGGCGTCTTCCCCTTCAAGCGCGAGAACGAAGACCCGACCCGCATGTTCGCCGGCGAGGGGGATGCCTTCCGCACCAATCGCCGCTTCAAGCTGGTCTCGCAAGGCATGGATGCCAAGCGGCTGTCGACCGCCTTCGACTCCGTCACCCTGTATGGCGCCGACCCGGCCCTGCGTCCCGACATCTACGGCAAGGTCGGTAACTCAGGCGTGTCGATTGCGACTCTGGACGACATGAAGGTCCTGTACGACGGCTTCGCCCTGTGCGATCCGACCACGTCGGTGTCGATGACAATCAACGGCCCGGCGCCGACGATCCTGGCGATGTTCATGAATACGGCGATCGACCAGCAGCTCGATGCCTTCCGCGAGCGGGAAGGGCGCGCGCCGGATGCGGCGGACACCGCCAAGATCCGCGCCTGGGTGCTGCAGAACGTGCGCGGCACCGTCCAGGCCGACATCCTGAAGGAAGACCAGGGACAGAACACCTGCATCTTTTCGACCGAGTTTTCATTGAAGGTGATGGGCGATATCCAGCAGTATTTCGTAACCCACCACGTCCGCAATTTCTATTCAGTCTCGATCTCCGGGTATCACATCGCCGAAGCCGGCGCGAACCCGATCTCGCAGCTGGCCTTCACGCTGTCGAACGGTTTTACTTTCGTGGAAGCCTATCTGGCACGCGGCATGCACATCGACGATTTCTCGCCCAACCTGTCGTTCTTTTTCTCCAACGGGATGGATCCGGAATACACCGTCATGGGGCGCGTGGCACGTCGCATCTGGGCGGTCGCCCTGCGCGAGAAATACGGCGCCAACGAGCGTTCGCAAAAGCTCAAGTACCACATCCAGACTTCCGGGCGCTCGCTGCATGCGCAGGAGATCGACTTCAACGACATCCGCACCACGCTGCAGGCGCTGATCGCCATCTACGACAACTGCAACTCGCTGCACACCAATGCCTACGACGAGGCGATCACGACACCGACCGACGAATCGGTGCGGCGGGCGCTGGCGATCCAGTTGATCATCAATCGCGAATGGGGCCTGGCCAAGAACGAAAATCCGAACCAGGGCAGCTTCATCATGGATGAGCTGACCGACCTTGTGGAAGAAGCGGTGCTGCAGGAATTCGAGCGCATCGCCGAACGCGGCGGCGTGCTGGGCGCAATGGAAACCGGCTACCAGCGTGGCAAGATCCAGGAAGAGTCGATGTTGTACGAACACCAGAAACACGACGGCACCCTGCCGATCATCGGCGTCAACACGTTCCGCAATCCCAAGGCCACCGGCATCGCGCCAATCATCGAACTGGCGCGCTCGAGCGATGCAGAAAAACAGTCGCAGCTCACGCGCCTGACCGACTTCCACATTCTCCACGCGGCCGAATCACCGGCCATGCTGGCGGCATTGCAGCAGGCCGTGATCGACGATGGCAATGTCTTCGAAAAGCTGATGGACGCCGTGCGAGTCTGTTCGCTGGGGCAGATCACCGATGCGCTGTTCGAAGTGGGCGGGCAGTATCGGCGGAGCATGTGAACAAGACGCATCGACTCTGCCTGTCGAAGGAGGTTTTTACTGCCCCTTGCAGATGATCGTGGTGATGTAGGATGCCGCCAGCGGCTTCGTCGCCGCCCAGGCGATCACCTGGTTCGCTTCATCGAGTGTCATCACGGACGCCTTGTCCTTGTTGCGGATGAAGGACACGCCTTCGAAGACGCCATCCTTGCTTTTCATGGTGCGGGCAAATACCGGCAGTTCCTTGTCGGCGCTGGAGGCCTTGCGTTGCTGGACCAGGTAGCGCTGGTCGATCGGTTGGTCGGTAGCGGGCATGACGGTCACTTGGTCTGGTTCGGAAATTGTGCGCGGATCGGTTGTGGCGCGGCAGTTGCAGGCCGGTCCCGACCTTCGCATTCTAGAGCAGATTTCGCTACGGTCCCTTGAACAGACGCGCGGACAGGCGGCTCACGTTGAGGCTGTCGGCTGCGTCCGCCATACGCAAGACCGGCAACCCAGCGGGACACCGTCAGCCAGGCACGAGATGGGATTGGGCAGTATCTGAACTTCTACAATGCCCGCCGACCACTCAGTGTGCTTGACGCGATGACGCCGGATAAGTATTACTATCAACCCATGCCCGCACTGCAACGAGCGGCGTAGAGGCTGGACCGGGTTCCCCACCGCGCCCCACCCCACGGTCTTGCTCTGCAGAGGGAGCAGCGAGCGGCGCCATGGATAACCCTGCATCGGCAAGACACCACTTCAGAATCAGCAGATGCTGTTGAGACGCACGGGGTCACTTCTAACCGAACGCCCAACGATTGCCGCTACTATTCATCATCACGACGGAAGGAAAACACAATGAATGAAAAGAAAGTTAAACCGATGGCCATCGATATTGGCATTTCGGATGCCGATCGTAAGAAAATCGCGGAGGGTCTGTCTACGCTCTTGGCCGATAGCTACACACTGTACTTAATGACTCACAATTTTCACTGGAACGTCACTGGCCCCCAGTTCAACAGCCTGCATAACATGTTCATGACGCAGTACACCGAGCAATGGAACGCATTAGACATTGTTGCCGAGCGAATCCGAGCATTGGGTTTCCCTGCACCGGGGACCTACAAGGAGTTCGTCAAGCTCGCTTCTATCAAGGAGGTCGAAGGCGTGCCCAAGGCCACCGACATGATCCGTCATCTGGTCGCTGCACAAGAGGCGACCGCCAGGACTGCCCGCAAGCTCTTCCCTGTTGTGGACGAGGCCAACGATCAACCCACGGCTGATGTGCTGACTCAGCGCATCGATGTCCACGAAAAGACGGCGTGGATGTTGCGGAGTTTGCTCGAAGAGTAACGGAGGAAGCGCTGAAATAGTGTTGATTTTTGTTCGACGCTCGGCGCAATAATTTCGGGAGGTCGGATTTTTCGTCAGGTAAATGTACGTTCGTGGCATTGCAGCACCTTACAGGAAAAGGTGTTGCACTCGACTCTTGAGATCGTCAAGTGTAAGGATGCGCTCGACTGGAGCTTATGCCCAGTCGCACAAATATTTGTGTGACCGGCCGCATGCGTGGCAGGTGTGATGGCGCACAGACGATGTGGACGCCGGCCGCGTACTGGAAGGACGCGGGTCATTGCTAACAACGGCGGAAAGCGGAACGCAACAACCAGGGAAGCACAGCATGCTGACCGAATCGATAGGCTGGTTAAGTACCCTGATTCTCTGCGCGACCATTTCACGCCAGGTCTACACGCATTGGAAGACCCGCAGCACGGCGGGTGTGTCGCACTGGCTGTTCATTGGACAGCTAGCGGCCTCGGCCAGCTTCGTGATCTACAGCTTCGTCCTGGAAAATTGGGTATTCGTTTTTCCAATCTCTTCCTCTGGGCGACCGCGCTCTTCGGCCAAGTGTTGTACATGAAGAATCGTACGCACACAGAAGCCGAGACGACCGGCTGACCTGCCCCGGCCACCCAATGCAATTCTTTTGTCGGTTTTGTCGCAACAAGGCGGTCGTGATAGGGTTCTCCGATGCGCGCTGACCAAAAACTGATGAACGAAACGCTCCGCCACGTTTTCAAGCGGCTGCATTATCCGATTGAAGTAATTCGGAACCCATCTTGTGCAGAGCGTTGATGGAAATTTTACATGGAGCGGGCAGCGATGAAGTTCGCTGGATAGTTATACTTGTGGACTTGGGGCTGTATGAAATAGATGTTTTTGATCGAGCTAGTCGGGCGCTACATTGGCGTACGTCAACGGGCGCAGTGGACTGACCTAATATTCTGAAGCTTCCAATTTTGGAGATCTCCCATGGAATTTATTGTGACGCTAGTGTTGACGTTCGTTATTGGGCCGGCCTTGTTTATTGGGGCGTATTGGCTGCTTTTCAATAATTCGAACGGTGAACGGTACCTGAAGTATCGTACGCAGGGTCCATTTACGCCTTCGCCCAACGATAAGCCCGTTGAGACGAATAGCTCGGTCAAGTAACCTAACCTGCAATAATTTTCAGCGCGCAGACAACGTCATGCCTTCAAGAGTTGAGGATCGTATATCCACTTGCGCAACTTCTTGTACGAGACAGTGCCAGCGTCGGCATGCTTCGGGTTGATCAGGACATTGCACTCGTGCGGTACGATGACCGAAGGCACCACAAGAAGTAGCGGCATTGCCGCCGCCATGAGCCAGTCATTTCCAGCGTTCATGCTATCCAGCCCGGACGGTACGGCGTCCCAGGCGACGGCAAGACCGGCAACTGGCCAGATGGTTGCAGCC
>JACMOV010000162.1 GCA_014377845.1 Herminiimonas sp. | reverse complement strand
CCTGGCATCCGATATCGATCTGCCGCACGATGTGGAATTGATCAATCCGGAACACGTGATCGCGAACCTGACGGCGGGCGGCAAGCTGGACATGCAGATCAAGGTCGAAAAAGGCCGTGGTTATGTTCCTGGCAATGTGCGACGCCTTTCGGAAGACGCAAACAAGACGATTGGTCGAATCATCCTTGATGCATCGTTTTCGCCAGTGCGTCGCGTTTCGTACTCGGTGGAGTCGGCACGTGTCGAGCAGCGTACTGATCTCGACAAGTTGGTCATCAACATCGAAACCAACGGCGTAATCTCGCCGGAAGAGGCGATCCGTCAATCGGCTCGCGTTCTGGTCGATCAGCTGAATGTGTTTGCTGCCCTGGAAGGTACGGAAGCCGCAGCCGAAGCACCGTCGCGCGCACCGTCGGTCGATCCGATCCTGTTGCGTCCGGTGGATGATCTCGAGCTGACCGTGCGTTCTGCAAACTGCCTCAAGGCCGAAAACATCTACTACATCGGTGACCTGATCCAGCGTAGCGAGAACGAGCTGCTCAAGACGCCAAATCTGGGCCGTAAATCGCTAAATGAAATCAAGGAAGTGCTCGCGTCCCGCGGTTTGACGCTTGGCATGAAGCTGGAAAATTGGCCGCCTGCCGGGCTGGAGAAGTAATTCCAACGCGGGCGCAGCGGTCGGACTCGACCCCGGCGCCGGATCAACAAAGTGTAATCTGACATTACCGGCCCGCGACATACCTCTGAGGCGACGTCGATAGAAGAGCTGGATTAAAACTCAACCATTGAAGGAAATATCATGCGTCATCGTCACGGCTTACGGAAATTAAATCGCACCTCATCGCACCGCCTCGCGATGCTGCGCAACATGACAGTGTCTTTGCTGCGTCACGAAGCAATCAAGACGACTGTGCCGAAAGCGAAGGAACTGCGCCGCGTCATCGAGCCAATCCTGACCCTGGGCAAGACCGACACCCTGGCAAACAAGCGCCTCGCGTTCGACCGGCTGCGTGACCGCGAGATGGTTGTCAAGCTGTTCGCTGAACTGGGTCCACGCTACGCAAATCGTAACGGCGGCTACCTGCGTATCCTGAAGATGGGGTTTCGCGTTGGCGACAATGCGCCGATGGCATATGTCGAATTGCTGGACCGTCCTGAAGTTACGGACGCGGATGAAGCAGTCACTGCAGAGTAAATTTCCGGTCGCGCAATAAGCGAAGTCGTTTCGGAAAACCAGGCAACGCCTGGTTTTTTGCGTTGGTGGCGCCGGTTTCAGTTTGCGTATGTTGCGCTGAGCGGAACCTGCGCGCGGCCAGATTTATCAGGATTGGAACGCTGGAGCGACTATGGAACGGGTGCTGATCATCTTGTCGAACTTTCCGGCCGCTTATGACATCGCTGGTCTGTTGCGCGAATTGCTAGAGCAGCACCTTGTTGCCTGTGGAAATATACTGCCCGCAGTACAATCGCCCTACCGCTGGCAAGGCGCGATCGAAAGCGCGATGGAATCAACATTGGTCCTGAAAACCAGCGCAGGACGCTATGCAGAAGTCCAGGCAGCATTGTTGGCGGCGCATCCCTATGCTGTTCCCGAAATACTCGCCATGCCAGTGGTCGATGGATTGCCTGCGTACCTGACGTGGGTGCAAGAGGAGACTCGTAAAGATGTCGATGTGTAGAAACCTGCTTCGTCGTAGCGGGATATACGGCTTACACCGTTGCCTGCGGTTGGCTGAGCAAATCGTCCTGCTGCTACTGATGATGTCTGTGCTGTCAGCAGCGAACGCCGCCGACGACTATCTCGACCCTGCCGCCGCGTTTGCCTTTTCGGCCACGATGGCGAATCCAAAGACCGTTGCCGTGACCTATGCGATTGCCGATGGTTACTACATGTACCGCGAGCGCTTTCAGTTTCGGGCCGAGGGCGCGACGTTGGGCGCACCGGTCTTCCCGGCTGGAAAAGTGAAGTTCGACGAAACATTCAAGAAGAATGTCGAGACCTACCGTCACAGTGTGACCATTCTGTTGCCGGTCGAAGCGCAAGGTTCGTTTTCGGTGATAGTGACCGGGCAGGGGTGCGCCGACCTGGGACTTTGCTACGCGCCGATGGAATCCCAGGCAAAACTGTCCACGAAAGGCGGCGGACTTGCAGCGGCATTGCAATCGACGCCACCTGCGGCTGGCATGTCTTCTGCCGGCTCGCAGCCCATCTTCGATGCGGCCCGCGCACAAGCAACGCCACAAAAAAATATCGATACTGCTCCGGCTATCATCGCAGGATCAGCCGCCGCATCGCCTGATGCGGCATCCCAGAACACCGGCGGAGAGAGTGAAAGTGGCAGTATCGAGACTGCCCTTCGCTCTGGCCGGCTGCTTGCAATCGTGCCCCTGTTCTTGCTGCTTGGGCTTGGCCTCGCCTTTACGCCGTGTGTCCTGCCGATGGTGCCGATCCTGTCGGCGATCATCGTCGGCGAGGGAGCCGGCATCACACGCAGCCGCGGATTCTTCCTCTCGCTGACCTATGCGCTCGGCATGGCAATCGTCTACACCGCGCTGGGCGTCGCTGCCGGCCTTGTCGGCGAGGGACTGGCCGCGACGCTGCAAAACCCGTGGGTTCTAAGCGCCTTTGCGCTACTCATGGTCGGGCTGTCGCTGTCGATGTTCGGTGTCTATGAATTGCAGGTGCCTGGCGCGATCCAAGCCAAGCTGGCGCAAGCTTCCCAAAACCAGCGCGCTGGCAAGATCGCCGGAGTCTTCCTCATGGGGGCGCTGTCGGCCTTGATCGTGGGTCCGTGCGTGGCGGCGCCGCTGGCCGGTGCGCTGGTCTACATCAGCCAGACCCGCGATGTCGTCATCGGCGGCAGCGCCCTGTTTGCGTTGGCGATCGGCATGAGTGTGCCGTTGCTGCTGGTCGGTGTGTCGGCAGGCACCTTGCTCCCGCGCGCCGGCAGGTGGATGGATGCGGTCAAGCGCTTCTTCGGCGTTCTGATGCTGGCCGTCGCGCTCTGGATGATTTCGCCAGTCGTGTCAGCATCGGCGCAGATGGCGGGCTGGGCCGCACTCGGTATCGGTTATGGCGCGTATTTGCTCTGGTCCGGCTCCCAGGGCTGGTTGATCAAGGGAGTCGGACTCGTCGCTGCCGTACTCGGACTCGTTCAACTGGTGGGTTTGGCGACGGGCGGGCGCGACGTGCTGCAACCATTGGCACATTTGCGTGGTGGCGCATCCAAGGGTATAGAGTTCGCGCGGGTGAAGTCGCCGGCCCAGCTCGACGCCATGCTCGCCAGTCTGTCTGGCAAGACGGTGCTGCTGGATTTCTATGCAGACTGGTGTGTCTCGTGCAAGGAAATGGAAAAGCTGACCTTCACCGATCGAGGCATCCGGCGGCAACTGGCCAACACCGTCCTGCTTCAGGCAGACGTGACCGCAAACGATGCCGACGACCGCGCATTGCTCAAGCGCTTCGGGTTGTTCGGACCGCCCGGGATTATCCTGTTCGACCGGAATGGACATGAAATCGGTGGTAGCCGCATCATCGGCTACCAGAGTCCGAAGCGCTTCGCCATGTCGCTCGCGCCGCTTGCGCCGAGCTGATTCGACGCCATAACCTAAATTGTTTTATGTCTTTGAGCCGACATCCATCACAGACTATAGTGACAATCTGATACTTTAAATCCGAGGAGACGCAAATGACCTTACGCTTGGGCGACACCGCCCCTGATTTCACGCAGGATTCCTCAATCGGCAAGCTGCATTTTCATGAATGGTCGGGCGACTCGTGGGTCGTGCTGTTTTCGCATCCGGCCGATTTCACGCCGGTCTGCACAACGGAACTCGGACTGACCGCGAAACTGAAACCGGAATTTGATAAACGCAACGTCAAGGCGATCGCCTTGTCGGTGGACCCCGCAGACAAGCATCTCCAGTGGATCAAGGATATCGAAGACACACAGAAAGCCGTGGTCGGCTTCCCGATCATCGCCGACGCCGACAAATCGGTATCGACCCTCTATGACATGATTCATCCGAACCAGTCGGAAACCATGACGGTGCGTTCGTTATTCGTGATCGATCCGAAGAAAAAAATCCGGCTCATGATCACCTACCCGATGAGCACCGGGCGTAACTTTGACGAAGTCCTGCGCGTGATCGATGCGCTGCAGCTGACCGACGGTTATACGGTCGCCACGCCGGGTAACTGGCGCGACGGCGATGACGTCATCATTCCGCTGTCGATCCAGGACGACGCCGTTCTCAAGCAGAAGTATCCGAAGGGATTTACTGCGGTGCGGCCGTATCTGCGCGTGACGCCGCAGCCGAACAAGTAGCCGAGCCGTGATGGCGCCTGGTCGGGTGCAATCACGCTGCTGCGTGGTCTATCGCAGTTTCAGGTGGCGGGCGATGTCGCGGGCGAAGTAAGTCAGTACACCGTCGGCGCCGGCGCGCTTGAACGCCATCATCGCTTCCATCATCGCCTTGTCATGGTCGATCCAGCCGTTTTCTGCCGCAGCCTTGATCATCGCGTATTCCCCGCTGACCTGGTAGGCAAAGGTCGGCACCTTGAATTCGTCTTTCACGCGACGCACGATGTCAAGGTACGGCATGCCCGGCTTCACCATCACCATGTCCGCCCCTTCGGCCAGGTCGAGCGCCACTTCCCGCAACGCCTCGTTACTGTTGGCCGGATCCATCTGGTACGTGGACTTGTTGCTCTTGCCAAGGTTGGTCGCCGAGCCCACTGCATCCCGAAATGGGCCGTAGAAAGCCGAGGCATATTTCGCCGAATAAGCCATGATCCGCGTATGGATGAAGCGGTTGGCTTCCAATGCGGCGCGGATGATGCCAATTCGCCCATCCATCATGTCGGATGGCGCAACGATATCGACGCCGGCTTCTGCCTGCGTCAACGCCTGACGCACCAGCATCGCGCACGTCTCGTCGTTCATCACGTAGCCATCCTTGCCGAGCAATCCATCCTGTCCGTGGCTGGTGTAAGGATCAAGGGCGACGTCGGTGAGAACGCCGAGTTCCGGAAAGCGCTCCTTCAATGCCCGCACCGCGCGCGGCACGAGGCCGTTCGGGTTGGTCGCCTCGATGCCGTCCGGCGTCTTCAGGCTCGGATGAATCACCGGAAACAGTGCCATCACCGGAATGCCGAGTGCGACGCAGTCTTCGGCCACACCGAGCAGCAAGTCCACCGACACTCGTTCGACACCGGGCATCGAGAGCACTTCCTCGCACTGGTTTTCGCCTTCGAGTATGAAGACCGGATAGATGAGATCGGATGGCGATATGGTGTTCTCACGCATCAGCGCGCGCGAGAAAGCGTCCTTGCGCATCCGGCGCATGCGTACTGCGGGATATTGAGAAGGGCCAGCGGTCATCGGCGTCAGAGGGAGAGTCATGGTCGGGTTCGGTTTGATGTTGATGAAAACTGCACTGGGCGCAAAAAACGATAAAAACTTCGGATTCGCCTGAAACTTTCTGGCTTCGTCCCGCTCAGACAGGCAGGTGATGAACTCACCTCCCGCTTCTCCTCCCTGAGCGGGGCCGAATCGCAACGCGGTCCGGCATTACTGCCCTGAAGATAATCCCCTTTCTTCAGGGCTTTTTTTTGCGCGATGCTTTTCGGTCGGCGACGCCATGCATTCTCGACTGTCAGACACCGCCGGTCGCGTCGGTCACCGGCGCTGGATCGCTCGTCGTCACCTGCGCATCGACCGGTGCCGCTGCATCGCCAGGCGCAGCCGACGTGATGTCCTTCGTCAGGCCGACGAGGCTCGAGATCCGGGCGTCTGCTTCCTCGATGCCGACGCGCTTGAGTGCCGAGAAAAGCTGCAGCGTGAAAGGAAAAGGCGCGCCATCCGCATCTACATATCGCGACAGGATTGCGCGGGCCTCCCGCATGGCATTGATGGCATCGTTTCGGTTGAGCTTGTCTGCTTTGGTCAGGATGCAGTGGATTGGTTTCCCGGTCGGTGCAAACCATTCCAGCATCTGGATATCGAGGTCCGTGAACGGTCGGCGCACGTCGATGATCAGCACCAGCGCCGCGAGCTGGGTGCGATGCTGGACATAGTCGCCGAGCAGTTGCTGCCAATGCAGTTTTGCGGAGCCGGACACTTCGGCATAGCCGTATCCCGGGAGGTCGACCAGCATGGCCCGGATCTCGTCGACCTTGGTCAGGTCCTTGCGATGCTGCCCGACCTGCGCGCCGCCGATCGAAAAATAGTTGATGTGCTGGGTGCGGCCCGGTGTCTTCGAGGCGAAGGCCAGCTTTTTCTGGTTGCACAGGATGTTGATCGCGGTCGATTTGCCCGCGTTGGAACGACCGGCGAAGGCGATTTCCGGGACGACGGTCGCGGGGAGATCGCGCAGATGATTTACCGTCGTGAAAAAGCGGGCTTGCCAGAGTTGGGACATATTAGACACGAAAGAGAAACGGAGAGGCGCACAAAATACGGCGGGGCCGGCGAAAATGCCGGAAAGCTATTGTACAATACGGGGTTCCGTGCGGGCATGCGCTTATCGCGAAGTCGAATACGATAACAGCATTGTCATCGCCAAAGCAGAATTTTCATATCGAGTCTCAGGGTGTTTGAATGAACCGTGCGTTTTTCTCCGTAGTCCGCTCCCTAACGATCGTCGCGCTGGCCGCGCTGTCCCTGACTTCGCTGGCGCAAGCCGCTGAAGAAAAGAAAGCGGCTGCGCCCGACGTCGCAAAAGGCGAAGCGCTTTATACCAATGGTGATGCCGCCCGCGGTATTCCGGCATGCGCCTCCTGCCATGGCGCCGCTGGCGCATCGACGATCGCACAGAATCCGAAGCTGGCCGGTCAGCACGAAGCCTACATCTACAAGCAACTGATGAATTTCAAGGGTCCGGATCGCAAGCAGGCGATCATGACGACCTATGCATCGATGCTCAGCGACGATGAGATGAGAAACATCGCCACCTATCTCGACAAGCAGCCCGCCAAGCCGGGCGCCGCCAAGAACAAGGACACAGTCGAGGCCGGCAAGCGCATCTATCGCGCCGGTATCGCCGAAAAGAACGTCCCGGCCTGCGCCGCCTGCCATGGGCCGACCGGCGCCGGCATCCCGGCCCAGTTCGCCCGTCTCGGTGGCCAGCACCAGGAATACACCAGCGCCCAGCTGATGAACTTCCGCTCCGGCGCGCGCAAGAACAGCATCCAGATGACTACCATCGCCAAGCGGCTCTCCGACGACGAAATGCAGGCCGTTGCCGATTACATAGCAGGCCTGCACTAATCGGCGTCGACTGGCGTGCGCCATCGCGCAGCGTCGATTCCGACTACAATGCGAGCAAGGAAAAGGGGTGGCCGAGGCTGCCCCTTTTTTTTCAGTGCAGCCATGGAAATACCGCAGGAAGATGAGATGACACCCAGCATAATCCCGAGCATGACGCCTAGCACCGATGGATTGAAGCTCAACACGCGCCGGCCCTGGATCGCGGATGCAGTCGAGCTGATTTCTTCGATGCGCTTTGCCATCAGCCTGCTGTCGCTGCTGGCGATCGCCTCCGTGATCGGCACCGTCCTCAAGCAAAACGAGCCGCTGCCCAACTATGTCAACCAGTTTGGCCCGTTCTGGTTCGACGTGTTCGGAAAATTTGGTCTGTACTCGGTTTATGCAGCCTGGTGGTTCCTGCTCATCATGGGGTTCCTGGTGCTCTCGACCTCGCTGTGCATCACCCGCAATGCGCCGAAGATGTTCAAGGACATGCGAAGCTGGCGCGAGAACGTGCGGGAGCAGTCGCTGCGCAATTTTCACCACAAGCAGCAATGGGAGGTCGCGACTCCACGTGCGGTGCTTGCGCAGGAACTTGCCGGCCGGATCGCAGCAGGGGGTTACAAGGTCAAGCTGGTGGAAAAGGAACACGCCACCCTGATCGCCGCCAAGCAGGGTGCCGCCAACAAGTGGGGTTACATCTTCGCCCACAGCGCCATCGTCATCATCTGCATCGGCGGCCTGCTCGACTCCGACCTGCCGATCCGTTTTCAGGAATGGTTTTACGGCAAAACCCCGTTTGCCGGCAATGGCGTCATTGCGCAGATTCCTGCACAGCACCGTCTCGGCCTGGGTAACCCTACCTTTCGCGGCAACACGATGATCCCGGAAGGCGGCAGCAGCACCACGGCCATCATCCAGCAGCAGAGCGGCGTCCTGATCCAGGACCTGCCGTTCACGATCCAGCTGAAGAAATTCAAGATCGACTTCTATTCGACGGGCATGCCCAAGCTCTTCGCCAGCGACGTCGTCGTGACCGATCATGAGACCGGCAAGAGTTTCCCGGCCACGATCAAGGTCAACGAGCCGCTGCTCTACAAAGGCCTGGCAGTCTACCAGTCCAGTTTCGAAGATGGCGGCAGCAAGCTCAAGCTCACCGGCTATCCGATGCAGGGCGCCCGGCGTTACGATTTCCCGCTGGCCGGCGAAGTCGGCGCCGCAACACCGCTCGGCAACCCCGGCAGTGGCGCCGCCTACACGGTCGAATTCACCGGATTCCGCGCCTTCAACGTCGAGAACATGAATACTGGCACCGCCGGCAATGATGCCGGCGGTGACGGCCAGGACGTGCGCGGCGTGAAGCTGGCGAAGGGGTTTCAGCAGAGCTTCAGCGACGGTCTGGACAAGCGGCTGGGCAATGCTGCAAAAAGTGCCAACAGCAAGGACTTGAAGAATGTCGGCCCGAGCGTCCAGTACAAGTTGCGCGACCAGACCGGACAGGCGCGGGAATATAACAACTACATGCAGCCGACGCTGGTCGACGGAAACAATGTTTTCCTCGCCGGGATGCGGGATACGCCGGACGCGTCCTTCCGTTACCTGCGCATTCCTGCTGACGACGATGATTCCCTTGCCGAATGGATGCGCCTGAGGGCAGCGATTCTCGACCCGGAACTACGTTCACTGGCGGCGCGCCGGTATGCGCAACGCGCGATGTCGACGGCTGCCGATGCCAAAAAACTCCAGCAGCAATTGACCGAATCGGCGGAAAAAGGCATGGCAATCTTCGCCGGTGACGACCGGTCCTCAGGATATATCGCCGTGTCGAAGTTTCTTGAACGGATACCCCCTGCAGAGCAGGCAAAAGCCGCCGATATCTTCATGAAGATCCTGAATGGCAGTTTGTGGGACCTGTGGCAGGCGGCGCGGGAAAAAGACGGGCTCAAGCCGATCGAGGCAGATGAAAAGCATGCGCGCTTCCTGCAGTTGGCCACAAACGCAATTGCCGACGCCAGTTTCTATGGCGCGCCGGTGTATCTGCAACTGAACGGTTTTGAGGAAATCAAGGCTTCCGTGCTGCAGGTGACGCGGTCGCCAGGCAAGAACGTGGTGTATCTGGGCTGCCTGTTCCTGGTGCTCGGCGTGTTCTCGATGCTGTACATCCGCGAGCGTCGGGTCTGGGTCTGGATCAAAGGGACGGCCGATGGCCAGTCACAGGCGCTGATGGCGATGAGTTCGCAACGCAAGACGCTCGACTTCGAACACGAATTCGAGAAACTCAGCCGGCAGCTGTCCCAGCCGACTGCGACCTGAAGCCTTTCGAAACGGGTTTTTAAACGCTTGTCCGGCAACTTCGCGAACCGGCGCTGGACCGGCGCTACACCGGCGCCGACAGGCACCTTTAGCAGCGTCGGAGCGAGTCCTCTATACTCTGCTTGCTGTAAAGGGGCAACCGCACGATCGCGCCGCGGCGCCGGCCCTTGCCGTACCGAACTGGAGAATGATATGGAATTGACGCAATCGCCAGCCTACGCACCGACGCCCGGTTTTTTCAAGCGGCTGACAGTGCTGGACTGGCTCTATGGCGCAGCGTTGCTGGCGGCGTCGTTATTCGCACTGAACCGTTTCGGCGCGTACATGGATTACTACGAGAAGCTGATTCTCGTCCTGGCTGCACCGACCTTCGCCTGGCTCGGATGGCACTGGAAACCGGTGCGCTGGCTGATCGCACTGCTGGCTGTACTGGCCCTGTCGGCCATGGCGCTATACGGGGGCGTACTCGATATGGCGAATAAAAGATTCCTGCTCAAATACGCCTTGTCGAGCCAGTCGGCAATTCTCTGGATGAGCACGTTGTTTTTCCTGTCGACGCTTTTCTATTGGGGTGGCCTGATCACGCGATCGGGTTTCGGTGCGTCGGTTGGCAGCAAGCTGTGCTGGTCGGCGGTGGTCCTCGGCTTTACCGGCATGCTGGTGCGCTGGTACGAGTCCTACCTGATCGGCACCGACGTCGGCCACATTCCGATTTCGAACCTGTATGAAGTCTTTATCCTTTTCTGCATGATCACGGCGCTGTTCTACCTGTATTACGAGCAGCATTACAAGACCCGCCAGCTCGGTCCGTTCGTGCTGCTTGTGATCTCGGCCGCGGTCGGCTTCCTGCTCTGGTACACGGTCACCCGCGATGCCGCCGAGATCCAGCCGCTGGTGCCGGCGCTGCAAAGCTGGTGGATGAAGATTCACGTACCCGCCAATTTCATCGGCTATGGCACCTTCGCCCTGGCGGCGATGGTGGCGGTGGCGTACCTGCTCAAGTCGCATGGCGTGCTGGTGGACCGCCTGCCGGCGCTAGAGCTGCTCGACGACATGATGTACAAGTCGATCGCCGTCGGTTTTACGTTTTTCACGATCGCGACCATCCTGGGCGGCCTGTGGGCCGCCGAAGCCTGGGGCGGTTACTGGTCCTGGGACCCGAAGGAAACCTGGGCGCTGATCGTGTGGCTCAATTACGCGGCTTGGCTGCACATGCGACTCATGAAGGGCCTGCGCGGCCAGGTTGCCGCCTGGTGGGCGCTCGTCGGGCTGGTGGTAACCACCTTTGCCTTCCTCGGCGTGAACATGTTCCTGTCCGGCCTGCACTCGTACGGCCAGCTGTAATCGTACCCTCTGCCGGTCCTGTGTAAGGAATCGGCAGATGGTACGACCAATCATCGCAACAGACAATCATTGGAGTGGACATGCTGATCAAACGTAGCCCGAACGGAATCGACCTGCCGTATGGTTCAGAAATCACGCCGCGCGAGATCTTCGAGTCGCGGCGCAGCTTCATCGGCAAGATTGCGGCAGGTTCGATCGCCAGTGGCGCGTTGCTCGAAATGGCCGCGCGCGAAGCGTTCGCGCAGACACCGGGCGCCCAGAAGCTGACGGCCAAACTCAATCCGGCCTACAACTCGGTGGACAAGCAGACCCCGTTCAAGGATGCCACTACTTATAACAATTACTATGAATTCGGCACCGACAAGTCGGATCCGGCCAAGACCGCCGGTACGCTCAAGCCGCGCCCGTGGACAGTGACCATCGAAGGCGAAGTCAAGAAACCGATGACGCTCGACATCGACAGCCTGCTCAAGCTCGCGCCGCTCGAAGAGCGCATCTATCGCCTGCGTTGCGTCGAAGGCTGGTCGATGGTCATTCCCTGGGTTGGTTACTCGCTGTCGGAGCTCGTCAAGAAGGTCGAACCGACCGGCAATGCAAAATACGTCGAGTTCGTGACGCTGGCCGACAAGGCGCAGATGCCCGGCCTGCGCAGCCCGGTGCTCGAATGGCCGTACGTGGAAGGCCTGCGCATCGATGAAGCGATGCATCCGCTGGCGTTGCTTGGGCTCGGCATGTATGGCGAGGTGCTGCCGAACCAGAATGGCGCGCCGGTGCGGGTCGTCTTGCCGTGGAAATACGGCTTCAAGTCCGCCAAGTCGATCGTCAAGATCCGCTTCGTGAGCGAGCAGCCGAAAACCGCATGGAACATCGCTGCGCCGCGCGAGTATGGCTTCTATTCAAACGTCAATCCGGATGTCGATCACCCGCGCTGGTCGCAGGCCAGCGAGCGGCGCATCGGCGAAGACGGACTGTTTGCCAAGAAGCGCAAGACACTGATGTTCAACGGCTACAACGAAGTGGCCTCGCTCTACAAAGGCATGGATCTGAAAAAATATTTCTGATCCGTTCCATTCAACCGGTGACCGCCATGTTCAATCCGAGCCAGAAGCAGTTCAGGATCATCAAGGCCAGCCTGTTCGTGCTGGCGCTGCTGCCTTTCCTGCGTCTCGTGGTGTTTACGTTCACTGACCAGCTTGGTGCCAATCCGGTTGAATTCATCACGCGCAATACCGGTGACTGGACGCTGTACTTCCTGTGCATCACGCTGGCGGTGACACCGCTGCGCAGGCTGACCAACTGGATCTGGCTGGTCAAGCTGCGTCGCATGGAAGGCTTGTTCGCCTTCTTTTATGCGGCACTCCACTTCACCACCTTCCTCTGGTTCGATCATGGGTTCGATGTCGCCGAGATGTGGAAGGATGTCGTCAAGCGTCCGTTCATCACGGTCGGATTCATCGCCTTCGTGCTGCTGATCCCGCTGGCGGCGACCAGCACCAATGCGATGATCAAGCGCCTCGGTGCGCGCAACTGGCAACGCCTGCACAAACTGGTGTACGGCATTGCCTGCCTCGGCATCCTGCATTTCTGGTGGATGAAGGCCGCCAAGCATAATTTCGAGCAGCCACTGCTGTTCGGCGCGATCGTTGGCACGCTGTTGCTGATGCGGGTGTACTGGAGCGTGACGGCGCGCATCAAGAAGCGGGCTGCCGCTGGCGCTGCACCCCGTCCGGTTGCGGCTCCCGTAGCTCCCGTAGCGACCGCCACGTCGCGCGTGAACTGAACCGGCCAGGCGATCGACCCACAACTGCGTGGCCGAAATCCGCGTGACTCGGTAGTAGTGTGCGGCGGGTGATCCCAGCCGCCGTTCCTGCAAACTACTTCAACAACGATTCGAGGGCGAACAGTTCCTGCGGGGTTTCGCGCCGGCGGATCTGGTGGGTTGTGTCGCCATCGACCAGAATTTCAACGGCCCGGCCGCGGGTGTTGTAGTTCGACGCCATCGTCATCGCATAGGCGCCGGCCGACATGATTGCCAGCAGGTCGCCGGGTGCGATCGCCAGTGGCCGGGCGCGCGCCAGCCAGTCGCCCGACTCGCACACCGGCCCGACCACATCGTAGGTCACCGTATCGGATCGTTGCGGCGCGATGACTTCCTGCACGCCATGCCACGCCTGGTACATTGCGGGGCGCATCAGGTCGTTCATGGCGGCGTCGACGATCGCAAAATTCTTTTCGCTCCCGTGCTTGAGATACTGCACTTCGGTGAGCAAGACGCCGGCATTGCCGACAATCGAGCGGCCCGGCTCGAACAGTATCTTGATCGGTTTGCCGCCATGCCGTGCGGCCCGCCAGGCATCGATCCTTGCAAACAGGCGCTGCAGATAATCGCCGACCGCCACCGGCTTGTCGCCCTGGTAGTCGATACCGATGCCGCCGCCGATGTCGAGATGATGGAGAACGATGTTTTCGGCAGCGAGCTGGTCGATCAGCTCGATCAGCTTGTCGACCGCTTCCAGCAAGGGCGCATCGTCGAGCAATTGCGAGCCGATGTGGCAGTCGATGCCGGTCACGTCGAGGTGCGGCAAGGCGGCCGCGATCCGGTAGGTCGCCAGCGCGTCTTCATAGGCCACGCCGAACTTGTTTTCCTTCAGCCCGGTGGAGATGTAGGGATGGGTCTTCGCATCCACGTTCGGGTTCACGCGCAGCGACACCCGCGCCCGCACACCCATCTCGCCGGCGATCGCGTCGAGGCGATGCAGTTCCGGAATCGATTCCACGTTGAAGCACAGGATATCGTGCGATAGCGCCAGACGCATCTCGTCCCGGCTCTTGCCTACGCCCGAGAAAATGATCTTGTCCGCGCTCCCGCCGGCGGCCAGAACGCGCAGCAACTCACCGCCCGACACGATGTCGAAACCCGAGCCACACTGCGCAAGCAACTGCAGTATCGCCAGGTTCGAATTCGACTTCACTGAAAAGCAGATCAGCGTCGCTTCGCCGCCGGGCGCGTACTGTTTGCAGGCGTCGGCATAGGCGGCGAAATTGCTGGTGATCGAGGCTTTCGAGTACACATAGGCGGGCGTGCCGAACTGTTCGGCGATCGCTGAAAGCGGCACGGATTCCGCGCACAACACATTGTTTTTGTAAGAAAAGGGCGACATCATGGCGGACAGAAAATTACTTGTTGACGGGGGCAGCAGCGCCTGAAGAAGACGGCAGCACGCTGGAGGAGGGCGTCGCCGGGGCCGGCGCGATCGGCACTTCGGCAGCCGAATTCGTCACCGGCGGCAGCGGCGCAGACTTGATTGGCGCTGCCCGCGTGACCGGCATGAACAGGGGCCCCTTTTGACCGCATCCGGCAAGCGCAAGGGTCATCGCAGCAGTGGTGAAAATAACGGCAAGACAGGGGGATGCGGACGGTGCGAACATGGACTTCACGATTAGAATCATGGTTTCTATCAAGTCGCTGGAGTGTAGCATGACCGAATCCGAATTCCTGAGCCTGGCCGACACGACGCTGTCACGTATTGAAGCAGCGCTCGAGCATGTCACGCAGAGTAGCGACGTCGATATCGAATGCAGTCGAAACGGCAATGTGCTGGAGATCGAGTTCATCGACAATGGCTCGAAAATCATCGTCAACAGCCAGGCACCGATGCAGGAAATGTGGGTCGCGGCGAAGTCCGGCGGGTTTCACTACAAGCGCGCGGATGGCCATTGGGTCAACACGCGCGACGGCTCGGAGTTGTATGCCTCCCTGTCGCGCATGCTGAGCGAGCAGGGACAGGCGCCGATTGTCGTGCTGCCGGCCTGATCGATATTCAGCCGGTCTTGCAGTCAGAATAACTCGTTCTTGACCTCATCCTTGGTCTTCTCTTCCTCGGTCGGCGCACGGTCGCCGACCCCCAGGCTCTTGACGCCTGAACCCGGCGGATTCTCTGCATAGTAATACTCGCCTGCGACCTGGATCAGGCCATCCGGGACCGGTCGTTCGATCATCGGTACATCCTTCAAGACTTTTTGCATGTACCCCATCCAGATGGGCAACGCCAGTCCGCCACCAGTTTCGCGGTTACCGAGATTCTTTGGCTGGTCGTATCCGATCCAGGCGATGCCGACCAGTTTCGGTTGATAGCCGGCGAACCATGCATCGAGAGAATCGTTGGTGGTGCCTGTCTTGCCAGCCAGGTCGGTACGTTTCAGTGCCATCGCTTTCGCCGCAGTGCCATACTTCACCACGTCTTTCAGCATGCTGTCGATCAGGAACGCATTGCGCTCGTCGATCACGCGGTTTGCCGGATCACCGGCTTTTTCAGGCTTGACCTGTGAGAGTACCTTGCCGTCGGCATCGGTGATCCTGGCAATCAGGTAAGGATTGACCTTGTAGCCGCCGTTGGCGAAAACTGAATAAGCGCCCGCCATTTGCAACGGCGTCACGGCACCGGCACCGAGCGCCAGCGTCAGGTACGGCGGGTTGCGCTCGGCATCGAATCCAAAGCGGGTGGTGTATTCCTGGCCGTACTTGGCGCCGATCTTCTGCAGGATACGAATCGAGATCATGTTCTTCGATTTCGTCAGGCCCTTGCGCATGGTCATCGGACCGTCGTACTTGTTTTCGTAGTTCTTCGGCTCCCAAGCCTGCCCACCGGTCTGGCCAGCGTCGAAACTGATCGGCGCGTCGTTGATGATGGTGGCCGGCGACAAGCCTTTCTCGAGTGAGGCGGAATAGATGAACGGCTTGAACGACGAGCCGGGCTGGCGCCATGCCTGCGTCACGTGATTGAACTTGTTCAGGTTGTAGTCGAATCCGCCGACCAGCGAGCGGATCGCGCCATCATCCGTGTTGGCAGACACGAATGCCGACTGCACTTCAGGAATCTGGGTGATGCTCCAGTTCCGACCTTCCTGTATCACGCGGATCACGGCGCCGCGCTTGACCCGTTTGGCAGGCGGCGCCTTGTCGCTCAGCAGGTTGGCCGCAAAGGTCAGGCCGGGTCCGGTAATGGTGATGTCTTCCCCGGAGGAAAGGACTGCGCGCACGCTTTTGGGTGATGCCTCGGTCACGACAGCGGCGACGATGTCGTCGCTGTCGGCGTGCTCCGCCAGTTCGACCTCGATTGCATCGTCGGCTTCTTCCTTGGCTGCCGGAATCTGCATGTAGCTCTCCGGGCCGCGGTAGCCATGCCGCTTTTCATACTCCATCACGCCGCGCCGCAAAGCCAGGTAGGCAGCATCCTGATCAGCCTTGGTAATCGTGGTGAACACGCTCAGGCCGCGGGTATAGGTCTCTTCCTTGAACTGCTCGTAGACCAGCTGACGCGCCATTTCCGCGACATATTCCGCATGCACGCCGAATTCGCTGCTGTCGGTCTTGACCTTCAATTCTTCTTGTTGTGCTTGGGAATATTGAGCATCCGAAATATAGCCAAGCTGATGCATTCGCAGCAGAATGTATTGTTGGCGCGCCTTGGCGCGCTTTGGATTGACCACCGGGTTGTAAGCCGATGGCGCCTTTGGCAAGCCAGCCAGCATGGCGGCCTCGGCGACCGTGACATCACGCAGGTTCTTGCCGAAGTAAATTTGCGCCGCCGAAGAAAATCCGTAGGCGCGCTGCCCCAGGTAAATCTGATTCATGTAGACCTCGAGGATCTGGTCCTTGCTCAGATTCTGTTCAATTTTCCATGCCAGCAGAACTTCATAAATCTTGCGCTTGAGCGTCTGTTCACTCGACAGGAAGAAATTCCGGGCGACCTGCTGGGTGATGGTCGATGCACCTTGGCGGGCGCCCCCGCCGGTGGCGTTGTGAACGGCCGCGCGGATGATGCCGACGTAATCGACACCACCATGTTCATAGAAGCGGTCGTCCTCGATGGCGAGCACGGCCTTTTTCATGATTTCTGGAATGTCCTTGATGCGCATTAGGTTGCGCCGCTCTTCGCCGAATTCACCCAACAGGACATTATCTGCAGAAAATATGCGCAACGGAATTTTAGGCCGGTAATCGGTCAGGGAATCCAGCGCCGGCAGATTCGGGTATGCCATCGCCAGCATGAACGCCAGCACCAGCGCGCCGACCACGCACAGACCGGCGGCCACACCGACCAGGCCCAGCAGCATGCGAACGACGATGTTGCTCGCCGGCTTGGACGATCGATTGGGGGAGGGAGCGGTACCGCCTGGAGAGTTTTTGGTGGCCATGCAGAGGGGAAATTTGGAAGATGGTAGTCGGGAGCATTATAGCGGCATGCATCTCGCCAGGCCTATTTCGGCCAGGTGCATGAAAGCGGCATCAATCGGTGCCGATGCGCCAAAAGATAGTAAAGTAAAAATAAATTCTCTAAAGCAACTAATAACGTGGGGTATTGGCAACGGAATTGAAAGTTGCTCAATTAAAAGTCCTTTACACTTTGAGAACCTTATTGCTACGATTTAAAGTGATGATTTATGAAGATTCGCTAAATATAAGTTTTTAAACAAGAAAATTTTTGTTTCGTTGTTATTTTTGATATTTTGACCGCCGCGGCGGCGGCAGGTTCACAGACAGCAACAAGTTTTCGGGGAGCACTGCCCTTGGCTTTAGATCTCGGATCTTTAATCGGTAGAAAAAATTCGGCTCTGGTCGGATTGGATATCAGCACGTCGGGCGTAAAGCTGGTCGAGCTGTCGGAAGTCGGGAACAACGAGTTGCGTCTGGAGTGTTTTGCCTCGGAGCCGCTGCCACGCGGCGCAGTCGTCGATGGCAACATTGAAAACATCGAGCAAGTTTCGGAAGCAGTGCGCCGCGTCTGGAAAAAGAGCGGCACGCGCGCCAAGCAGGTCGCGCTCGGCATGCCGCCGGCGTCCGTCATCACCAAGAAAATCATCCTGCCGGCGGGCATGAGCGAGGAACAGCTCGAAATTCAGGTCGAGTCGGAGGCCAGCCAGTACATTCCGTTCGCTCTCGACGAAGTGAGCCTGGATTTCGATGTCATCGGACCGGTCGCCAACTCCCTCGACGACGTCGAAGTCATGCTGGCGGCGACCCGCAAGGAAAAAGTCGAAGACCGGGTCGCGGTCACCGAAGCCGCTGGCCTGGTGCCGACGATCATGGACATTGAATCCTATGCAGCCCGGGCTGCGGTGGACCGGATTACCGCCCAGCTTCCAAATGGCGGCGCCGGACAAATCGTGGCGCTGTTTCAAATCGGCGCCCAGGTCACGCACGTGTCGATGCTGCTCGACGGGCAGCCGATCTATGAACGCGAACAGCCGTTCGGCGGCAACCAGTTGACCCAGGACATCGTGCGTGCGTACGGCCTCTCGTATGACGAAGCAGAATCCAAAAAGAAAGCCGAAGATTTGCCTGACGGCTATGGCGGTGAAATTCTCGAGCCGTTCCTCGAAAGTGCTGCCCTCGAAGTCACGCGTGCCATCCAGTTCTTCTTTACCTCGACGCCTTTCACCCGGATCGACCAGGTTTTCCTGGCCGGTGGCTGTGCCGTCATACCGGGACTGGTCGATCTGGTCGCCGCCCGCACCAGGATTTCGGCTTCCGTCATCAGTCCGTTCAAGGGTATGCAAATGGCGTCCGGGGTGCGTGAAAAGCAATTGCGGCTCGAAGCGCCTGCTTATCTGGTCGCATGCGGCCTCGCCATGCGGAGATTTAACCGATGATCAGAATTAATCTCCTGCCGCATCGCGAAGAGCGGCGCAAACAGCGCAGGCAAGCATTCTTTGCCATGCTGGCATTGTCGGCGCTGGTTGGCGGCATCGTGCTGATGGTGGTCGGCGGCTTCATCGCGAACAGTATTTTCAGCCAAGAAGCGCGCAATACCATCATTCGCAACGCCAACGCAAAACTGGACCTGGAAATCAAGGAAATCGCTTCGCTGAAACAGGAAATCGATGCGCTCAAGGCCCGCCAGCAAGCGGTGGAAGATTTGCAAAGCGATCGCAACCAGCCGGTGCACCTGCTCGATGAACTGGTCAAGCAAGTTCCGGAAGGCATTTATCTTCGCTCGTTCAAGCAGGAGGCGCAGCGCGTCGTTCTGAACGGATATGCGCAGTCCAATGAACGCGTATCCGAGCTACTGCGTAACTTGAGCAACAACTCGCCGTGGCTGGAACGCCCGGACCTGATCGAGATCCGGTCGACCGCGCTCGGGCAGGGCAAGGATGCGAAAAAAGTATTCGATTTCACGATCAACGTGGGCATCAAGCGCGAAAGCGCAAAAGATGCGCCGGCCCAGAAACCAGGCGAGGCCAAACCGGTCGCCGCCGCCGGGACCCCGCCGAAGCCCTGATAAGAAAGATGCACCATGGCAGATCTGAAAAACGTCAGCGCGTCGATCGGCGCGCAGTTCGAAGGCTTGAGTGGCCGGCATCCCGGTCAGTGGCCCCTGATTCCGCGTGCGCTGTGCGGTGTCGGCGTGCTGGTTGCCGTCCTGGCGGCAGGATGGTTCGCGTACCTCGACGGGCAACTCGATGAACTGGCAAAGGGTCAGGCCGAAGAAGTCAAGCTGAAGGAAGATTACAAGTCGAAGATCCAGCAGTCGATCAATCTCGAAGGACTGCGCAAGCAAAAAGCCCAGGTCGGCGAATACGTCGCGACTCTCGAGAAACAGCTGCCGAGCAAATCGGAAATGGATGCGCTTCTTTCCGATATCAATCAGGCCGGTATCGGCCGCGGCCTGCAGTTCGAATTGTTCAAGCCGGGGCAGGTGGTCGCAAAGGATTACTACGCCGAATTGCCGATCGACATCAAGGTGTCCGGCAGTTTCCACGACGTCGGCGCATTCTCCAGCGACATCGCCAACCTGCCGCGGATCGTCACGCTCAATAACATGAGCCTGGTGGCAGGCAAGGACGGTGGCCTGACACTCGAGGCGATCGCAAAAACCTTCCGCTACCTCGATGCCGATGAAGTTGCGGCGCAACGCAAGGCAGCGGCCGACAAGAAAAAAGGGGAAAAGAAATGAGTCGCCTCTTGAGGGTTGGCCTCATTGCCGCCACGGTGGCAACCGCGCTGGCAGGCTGCAGCGACAGCGGCGTCGAGTTGCAGCAATGGATGCAGGAGACCAAGCAGCAAACCAAGGTCAGCATCCCGAAGCTGTCAGAGCCGAAAAAGTTCATTCCGTTCTTGTACGACAGCAAGGCAAGCATCGATCCGTACAACCCGAAGAAACTGCTGGTCGCCTTGGCGCGCGCCCAGGGTAATTCAAGCAGCATGCTGAAGCCGGACATGGAACGACGCCGCGAGCCGCTCGAGAGTTATCCGCTGGATACGTTGAAGATGGTGGGTACGCTGGAAAAGCCTGGTCTTGTGTTCGCGTTGCTACAGGCGGACAAGGTGGTTTTTCAGGCCAAGGTAGGGAATTATGTCGGCCAGAATTTTGGGATGATCACCAAGATTACCGATACCGCGGTCGAGTTAAAAGAAATCGTTCAAGATGCGTCCGGCGATTGGGTCGAACGCCAAGCCAAGCTAGAGTTGCAGGAGAGTAAAAAATGATTTCGTACCAGCCGCGTATCTTCTTGCAACTCAACCGTCGTGCATCGGCGTTTCTGCGCGCGTCGGCGATTTTTTGTCTCGCCGCGTTCTCCGGCGTCGCCTCGGCCCAGGAAAATGCGATCCAGGCGATCACCGCCAGCCAGCAAGGCGCCAACATCATCGTTCGGGTCGCGATGAAAAATCCGATCGCGAAGCCGCCGATCGGATTCTCGATTACCAGCCCGGCCCGGATTGCGCTCGACTTCCCGTCGACTGCCAACGCCACCGGCAAGAACACACAGGATATCGGCCTCGGCGACGTCCACAATGTCAACGTGGTGCAGGCGGGCGAGCGCTCCCGGCTGGTCTTCAATCTCACCAAGCCTCTCAATTATGCGACGGCAATCGATGGCAATGCCGTGATCGTGACCATCGATTCGACCGGTGCCGTGCCGATCGCAGTCAATGCCGCAGGATTGCCGGCGGCTAAGCCAATTCCGAGTGCAACCACGTCCGCAGTGACGACCGCGAGCACACCTGTCGGCCGTCAGGCCTTGCGCGACATCGACTTCCGTCGCGGTGCGAATGGCGAGGGCCGGGTCGTGGTCGATCTGCCGAACAACCAGATCGGCGTTGATGTGCACCAGCAGGGTCAGACCGTGGTGGTCGACTTCATGAAAGCGAGCTTGCCGGAAGTGCTGCGCCGCCGTCTCGACGTCATGGATTTCGGCACGCCGGTCTCGACCGTGACGACGACTTCCCAGGGAGACAACGTGCATATGGTGATCGAGCCCAAAGGGCTGTGGGAACACAGTGCGTACCAGAGCGATACCCAACTGGTCATCGAAGTGCGGCCGATCAAGGAAGAGCCGAACAAGCTGACCCAGGGCACCCAGGGTTACCGCGGTGAGAAACTGTCGCTCAATTTCCAGAATGTCGAAGTGCGCGCCGTGCTGCAGGTGATTGCCGATTTCACTGGTCTCAACATCATCACCAGCGACACCGTCAGCGGCAACGTGACACTGCGGCTCAAGGACGTGCCATGGGATCAGGCGCTCGATATCGTGATGCAGGCCAAGGGTCTCGACATGCGTAAGAACGGCTCGGTGATCTGGATCGCGCCGAAGGATGAATTGCTGACCAAGGAAAAACTCGAACTGGAGCAGCGCGCCCAAATCGCCGAGCTTGAACCGCTCCGGACTGAAACATTCCAGCTCAATTATCAGAAGGCCGAATCGTTCCGGATGGTGTTCGGTCTCGACGGCGCGTCCGGCGATGGCAAGAACCGGATCCTGTCCAAGCGCGGCAGTGCATCGATCGATCCACGCACCAACAAGCTGTTCATCACGGATACGCCATCCAAGCTCGAAGAAGTACGCAAGCTGATCAAGATCACCGACGTGGCAACACGCCAGGTGCTGATCGAGGCGCGCATCGTCGAAGCCGACGACACCTTCAGCAAGAACCTTGGGGCCAAGCTCGGCTTCACGGACCTGCGCACCCAGCGTGGCGGCGACACCGGTTATCAGCTCAACGGTAACACCCGGGGCGCAGTGACGGGCACCTACCAAGGAATCGGCGAGCAGACCGGCCAGGCTAAGCTGACCGATGGCAGCTACAGTCCGAACTCGCAGTTTTTCAGCCTGCCGGCCTCCGGTATCAACGGCGTCAATCCGGGCAGCCTCGCAGTCAGCCTGTTTTCGGCTGCCGCCAACCGCTTCCTGAACCTGGAACTGTCAGCACTCGAGGCCGACGGCCGCGGCAAGCTAATTTCAAGCCCACGCGTCGTCACTGCTGACCAGCAGCAGGCATTGATCGAGCAAGGCGAAGAGATTCCGTACCAGAAGGCAACCAGCAGCGGTGCGACCTCGGTCGAATTCCGGAAAGCCAATCTGCGCCTGGAAGTCACGCCGCAGATCACGCCTGACGGCAACGTGATCCTGACGGTCGACGTGAACAAGGACAGCCGCGGCGCAATTACCCCGGGCGGCTTTGCAATCAACACCAAGCATGTGAAGACGAACGTCCAGGTCGAGAATGGCGGCACCGTGGTCTTGGGCGGTATCTTTACCCAAAACGAGCGCAAGGATGTGTCGAAGATTCCTCTGTTCGGTGATATCCCGGTCGTCGGCAATCTGTTCAAGACGACTGGCCAGATCAACGACAAGACAGAACTCCTAGTATTCATTACGCCGAAAATCGTGACCGACCGTTTGACAGGCCGCTGAAACCGACGTCACGTTGAAAAATCATTGAGAAGGTAATTGAAATGAATTCTGGGCTGACAACATTCATGCGCGGATCGGCGCGCACTCTGCTGACCGGTGTTTCGCTGGCACTGATTCTGGCTGCTTGTGGCGGCGGCGGCGGGTCGGCTGGAACGACAGGTGGGGTGGGGGCTGGTACGACAGGTGGCACGACAGGTGGAACGACAGGTACGACACCTACACCTGCGGCTGTGGCACCCACATTGACTTTGAGTCTGATAGACGGCACGAACGCACCCGTCACGAGTCTTTCTGGTGGTCAGACTGGGGTGGTCCGCGCCTTGTTCAAGGACGGTAAAGGGGCACCGCTGGCGAATGCAGTAGTAAAGTTTACGGTCAGCGATACAACGCTGGTGCAATTTACCCCGATTTCGGCGTCCGCTCTGACCGACAGCACAGGACTTGCCACGATTAATCTCAAACCTGCGGACTTCAGTTCTGCTGGCGCCGTTACGATAACCGCGCAGGCTGCGCTCGACGCTCAAAGCGGTTCTGCGACGATCAACATCGGCGTCGGCGCGGCACCACTGGTGGTAGGGGCGCTATCCTTTACGCCAGCGCCTTCAGCAAGCCTCGCAGCACTCAGCTCGATCACTTTGAATGTCCCGGTTACGAGTAATGGACAGCCGGTCAGTTCGGCCCCCGGTCTCACATTGAATTCGCTCTGTTTGAATGCGGGTACGGCTACGATCACCCCCGGCCCTGTCACGAATGGCGTTGCCACGGCCACCTACCTCAACAAGGGTTGCACTCTTGTCACGGATACGATCACCGCCAGTATCGGAACATCGTCGCAGTCGATTGCGCTTGCCGTAAGTAGTGCCAACATCGGCACGATCAACTTTGTAAGTGCCAATCCGAGCGGATCCTCGCTCGTGCTCAAAGGAAGCGGCGGACTCGGTAGGACGGAATCAGCGCTGTTGACGTTCAAAGTCGTGGATCAGGCCGGCAACCCTCTGTCAGCCGTACGGGTTGATTTTATTCCCACGACTACGACCGGCGGCCTGCAAGTTTTGCCGACATTCGCATCAACTGATTCGAACGGGAATGTGCAGACAAGCGTGCAGGCCGGCACGATTCCTACGCCGGTCCGCGTGACGGCGAGAGCAACTGCGCAAAATGGTAGCACTATCAGTGGACTATCCGATGCGCTCACGATCTCGACTGGCTTGCCGATCCAGAAATCGATGTCGATCAGTACCGACAGCTACAACATCGAGGGGCTGGATTACGATGGGGTAAAGGCGAACATCACACTGCGGATGGCTGATCAATACGGTAATCCCGTATCGGATGGCGCCACGATCAATTTTGTCACCGAGGGAGGTGCAGTCGGCTCTTCCCTGCAGGGCGCATGTCAGACAGTAAATGGTGGTTGCACGGTGCCGCTGATCAGCCAGTCCTTCCGTCCCGCCAATGGCCGTGTCACGGTCCTCGCCTATACGCAGGGCTTGCCGGATTTCACCGACTCGAATGGGGATGGACAATACAGCTGCACGAATTTCACAAGCGGCGACAACACGACACCAACCACGTTCCGCCCGTTGATTGACACTTGCAACAGCGGTGCCGAACCGTTCGTCCGCTTACCTGATGCCTATCTCGATACGGGGTCGCATTTGGTGCTCAAGCGTGCATCCCAAGTCTACCCGCCAAGTGCGACCAATGTCACGAACGTCACCGACCTGGGTGTGGATGGTGTCGCGGGCCTGCCTGGTGCTCGTGGCTTTCCGCTCGATGGCAGTTATGACGCAGCGGCAGGCGATCAACCAATTCCGTTCGGGCATCCCGTGTACTCGTCGACGCCAAGCACCACGTTCGGTGTCACCTACATCCGTCGCTCGATCGAGATCACTTTCAGCGGATCGTCCGCGAACCTGATACGCGTCGATCCCGTGACATTGCTTGATTATGCGAATTACAACGACCGCCTCATAACCGGTCTCGGCGGTGCTTCTGGCTGCACCGCGAAAACGGTTTCATTCCGACTGGCCGATGTGAACAACAATCCACTGCCGGCTGGTACAACCATCGCCGTGGCGGATGTCGCGAAAGTGACGCCTGGGACCTTGCTGCCGTCAACCGTGCTGTCGACATCGTCAATTGGCGGTACAGTACACACGGTAGTTGTACAGCCTGAATCGACGTGCGCCTCTGGTGGCTTCACTATTCTTGTCACAACGCCGAAGGGCATCGTTACAGGATTCCCGTTCACGACAAATTGAATCAGAAAAGCATCTTCCTCATCGGCCTGATGGGCTCCGGCAAGACCACAGTCGGCCGGGCCCTTGCCAAGAAACTCAACAAGCGGTTCATCGATTCGGATCATGAAATAGAGGCGCGCACCGGCGCCTCTATTTCATTGATCTTCGAGATCGAGGGCGAGGAGTCGTTTCGCCAGCGGGAAGCGGAAGTCATTCGCGATCTTACCGCGCAGGACGACATCGTCCTGGCGACCGGTGGCGGGGCGATCATGCATCCCGGCAGCCGGGCGTTGCTGGCCACGCGCGGCACCGTGATCTATCTGCGCGCGAGCGTCGGCAGCATCCTGCAACGCACCAGCCACGACAAGAACCGGCCGCTGCTGCAAACTGCCGATCCGCGCCGGAGGATCGAAGAGCTGTCCCGCACCCGGGAGCCGCTCTATACCGAAATTGCGGATATCGTGATCGATACCGGCCGGCCTAATGTACAATTTTTGGTCCAGAGCATCCTCGCGCAACTCGAGGCAATGCCGCCCAAGACTTCGGACCTCAGCATGCATTCCCCTTCCAAAATTACCGACTCGAGCACGCCTGTCGCCGATTTCACGCCCGCCACGCTCAACGTCGATCTCGGCGAACGCAGTTATCCGATTTCGATTGGGCTGTCCCTGCTCGACGATGCCGCGTTGGTTGCCCGTCACGTCCACGGGCCGCGTGCGGCGATCGTGACCAATACCGTGGTTGCGCCGCTGTACCTGGAAAGGCTCACCCGTTCGCTGGTCAGCGCTGGCAAGCAGGTCACGCAGATCATCCTTCCGGATGGCGAGGAAGAAAAGAACTGGTCCAGCCTGATGCTGATCTTCGATGCGCTGCTGGCCGACAAGTGTGATCGCAAGACCACCCTGATCGCGCTCGGCGGCGGTGTGGTCGGCGACATGACCGGCTTTGCCGCAGCGACCTACATGCGCGGGGTGCCGTTGGTACAGGTGCCGACCACCTTGCTGTCGCAGGTCGATTCCTCGGTCGGCGGCAAGACCGGCATCAATCATCCGCTTGGCAAGAACATGATCGGCGCGTTCTATCAGCCGCAGGCGGTGATTGCCGACACCGGCACCCTGTCGACGCTGCCCGCGCGTGAGCTGTCTGCGGGTCTGGCTGAGGTGATCAAGCATGGCGCGATCATCGATACCGATTTTTTCGACTGGATCGAGAACAACATCGGTGCGCTGTTGGCGAAGGATGCGGTGGCGCTGGCGCATGCGATCCAGCGTTCCTGCGCAATCAAGGCCGAGGTGGTGCGGCAGGACGAGCGCGAGTCGGGCATTCGCGCGATACTGAATTTTGGCCATACGTTCGCCCATGCGATCGAGGCCGGGCTCGGCTACGGTACCTGGTTGCATGGGGAAGCGGTCGGTTGCGGCATGGTCATGGCAGCCGACCTGTCACAGCGTCTGGGTTTCATCGATGCAGAGACATCCGCACGCATCGCTCGGCTGGTCAAGGCAGCGGGCCTGCCGACGGTGGCGCCGGACCTGGGGCAGGACACATGGCTCGACCTGATGGAGGTCGACAAGAAGAACGAGGGCGGGGTGATCAAGTTCATCCTGTTGAAGCCACTCGGGACGGCGGTCATCACGACCGCGCCGGCGGCGGAACTGGCTGCGACGCTCCAGGCGTGTGTGCAACCGCACTGACGCTGTCGGCGACCCGCTACCGATTCGGATCGAGATCACGATGACCTGCGACATCACCATGGCGTCTTACGCCGCCGACCCGGCAACCTCGGCGGGTCGTCAATTTCTTGAGCCACCACCGACCTCGCGCACCGAGTTCCAGCGCGATCGCGACCGCATCATCCATGCCGCCGCGTTTCGCCGGCTCGAGTACAAGACGCAGGTGTTCGTCAATCACGAGGGTGACCTGTTTCGCACGCGGCTGACGCACAGCATCGAAGTGGCGCAGATCGCACGGTCGATTGCGCGCAACCTGCAACTGAACGAAGATCTGGTGGAGGCGATTTCGCTGGCACACGACCTTGGCCATACGCCCTTCGGTCATGCCGGGCAGGATGCGCTCAACGCCTGCATGCGCGATCATGGTGGCTTCGAGCACAACTTGCAGAGTCTGCGCGTGGTGGATGCGCTGGAGCAGCGCTACGGTGCGTTCGACGGGCTGAACCTGATGTTCGAGACCCGCGAGGGGATCCTCAAGCACTGCTCGCTGGCCAACGCCCGCAAGCTCGGGACGATCGGTCAACGGTTCATCGAGCGCCGCCAGCCCAGCCTCGAAGCGCAACTCGCCAACCTGGCCGACGAGATCGCCTACAACAACCATGACATCGATGACGGCCTGCGTTCGGGGTTGCTGAGCACCGGCCAGCTCGACGAAATCGATTTCTATGCGCGTCAGCGGCGCGATGTCGAGACGACGTTTCCCGGCATTGGCGGGCGGCGCGCCATCAATGAGACGATCCGTCGCATGATCAATGCGCTGATCGTCGATCTGATCACGACTTCGCAGGCGCGCATCCGGGACGCCGCCGTGAAGACGGTCGAGGACGTGCGCAATGCGCCGCCACTGATCGCGTTTTCAGCGCAGGTCGGCGCGGAAGCGGCTGCCTTGAAGCAGTTCCTGCGCGCGAACCTGTACCAGCACTACCAGGTCAACCGCATGACCAGCAAGGCGCGTCGCATCATCACGGAACTGTTCGACGCCTTCATCGCAGAGCCGTCGTTGCTGCCGCCGGATTACCTGGTGGCCGACGCGCAGGGCGCGCATGCCGCTTCGGCGCAGGCGCGCAGCGTCGCCGATTACATCGCCGGCATGACCGATCGCTACGCGATGCGGGAACATCGGAGACTGTTTCAGGTCGACGAGATCTAGCGGCCCGACACGCTCTTCGATCGCACCAGTCGGTGCGCTCCTATCAGTCCAGGTGCCGCAACGGATGGGCCGCAGCCGGCCACACTGGCGCGAAGTAGGATTCGACCATCTCGCCCGTCACTTCATCGAGCATTGCCGGATGCCAGTGCGGCGCATCGTCCTTGTCGATTGCCGCGGCCCGGATGCCTTCGACCACGTCGCCATGCAGGAAACAGTGCCGCACCATGCCGCGCTCCATGCGCAGGCAATCAGCCAGCGACAGTTCTGCACCGCGTTCGAGCTGCCTGAGCGCGACCGCCAGCATGGTTGGCGAGCGCTTGCGCATTGAACCCAAGGCTTCCTGTGCGAAGGCGCTGTCGTCCCGTTCCAGCGACGCCATGATCTGCTGCACCGTCGGCTGCGAGAAGTGCAGTGCGATCGCATTCTCATGCTGTGCCAGCGGCGCATTGCCGATCGCTTCCAGGCTATCGGCGGTGGTGGAAAAGCGCATCACGGTGGCGCGCCAGGCGTCGCCCGCCTGCGCCAGTTCCTGAAGAAGTAACGGATGCTGCTCGAATGGCACCAGGGCGTCGGCCAAGCCAGCGAAGACCGCGTCCGGGCCCCCGATGATGTGACCGGTCAGCGCCAGGTAGCAGCCGATGCGGCCCCGTGCGCGTGGCAGGAAGTAGCTGCCGCCGACATCCGGGAACAGGCCGATATTTACCTCCGGCATCGCCATCTTCGTGCGCTCGGTCACGACCCGCAATCCCTGGGTCCGGCTGCCTTGGGAGATGCCCATCCCGCCGCCCATGACGACGCCGTCCATCAGCGCGATATAGGGTTTCGGATAGTGATGGATCAGGTGGTTCAGCGCGTATTCTTCAGTAAAGAAATCTTCGAGCGCGGCACTGCCGCCAGACGGCGTCGCGTGCGCCAGGCCATGGAAGTAGCGGATGTCGCCGCCGGCGCAGAAGGCGCGTCCCATGCTGCTACGAATGACCACGGCGTCGATCGCACCGTCGGCGCGCCAGGCGGAGAGCGCGTCGGTGATGGCGCGGATCATGTCGAGCGACAGGGCATTGAGCGCCCTTGGACGATCGAGGGTCAGGCAGGCGAGGCGGCGGTCGATGCTGGTCTTGATGTACTCGGTCATGGATGTCGGCGTGTCGCTGGCAGAAAAGCACGCATTTTACTTCGGCTGGGAGCAGGCTCCTGCTTGCGATGCAAAATTGGCTGCGAAAAGCACCTGCAGGCACTTGAGACGGCGTAGTCGTTGGGCGTCTTCGCGCAGCCCGGCAAAAAGGGCGCGTTGCTGCGCCCTTGCGATGACTATCGGGCCGACGCTGCGGCCTGGAGTCTGATTTTGTTCCAGAAGATCGTCAGGCTGCGCCGGCGGCGGCGGACGGCTCCGGCAGATATTTGATCGCGTCGTGCTGGTGGTCCTGAATCTTGGTCTTGTACTTGATGACCTGCCGATCGAGCTTGTCGATCAGGGCGTCGATGGCGGCGTAAAGGTCGTGTGCAATGCTTTCGGCATGCAGGTCCTTGCCGCGTACCCGCAGGTTGATTTCGGCCTTCTGTCGCTTTTCTTTTTCCGGGAGCTTATCGACGGTCAGGATGACCGCGATATCAATGACATGATCGAAATGGCGTTTGATGCGTTCCAGTTTTGCCTGCACGTATTCGCGGATGGCGGGTGTCAGTTCGAGATGATGTCCACTGATTGTCAGATTCATACAGCGCTCCTAAGTGATGTGGCTGGCGGTCCCGGCACGTGCGTGCGGCAATGCATCTGGTGCAATGCAGAATATGCAATGGGGAAGATGCAATGCATGCGGAACACAGCAACGGTAACAACACTACAAAAACTACAAGGACTTGCGCAGATTTACTGGAGGGATTTTCAGGGCTTCGCGGTATTTCGCCACGGTGCGGCGTGCGACCACCATGCCTTGTTCTCCCAGCATGTCTGCAATCTTGCTGTCAGAGAATGGAATCTTGGGGTCTTCTGCTCCTATCAATTGTTTGATCAGGGCCCGGATCGCGGTGGATGACGCTTCGCCACCGGCTTCCGTGGCCACGTGACTTCCGAAGAAGTACTTCAGTTCGAACATTCCATGCGGGGTAAGCATGTATTTTTGTGTTGTCACACGAGAAATGGTGCTCTCGTGTAAACCCAGTGTATCAGCAATTTCGCGCAAGACAAGGGGCCGCATTGCCACAGCGCCATGCGAAAAAAAGTTCCTCTGGCGATCAACGATTGCCTGTGCGACACGCAGGATCGTGTCGAAACGCTGCCGCATGTTCTTGATCAGCCACTTGGCTTCCTGCAGTTGCGAGGTCAATGAGCCGTCGCCCTTGCTCTGCTTGAGGATGTTGGCGTAGAGCGAGTTGATGCGCAGGCGCGGCATGACGTCGTGGTTGAGCATGACCTGCCAGCCGCCGCGGGTGCGCTTGACGATCACGTCCGGCACCACGTAGTCCGAAGCATCCGATGCGAACGATGCGCCGGGATGCGGATTGCACTGCCGGATGATGCATTGCGCCTCGCGCAGATCCTCGTCGTCGCAGTCGAGCGCCTTCTTGAGCTTGTTGAAGTCGCGCTGCGCAAACATGGCAAGATGCTTCTCGACGATGGCGAGCGCCAGACGCCGCGTCACCATGGCGACCCGCGGCATTCTGCGGATCTGCAGCGCCAGGCATTCTGCCGCATCGCGTGCGCCGACGCCGGGCGGATCGAAACTCTGGACCAGCTTCAGTGCAATCGTCAGATCGTCGAGGCCGATTTCCAGTTCCTCCGGCATGCGGACATGGATGTCATCCAGCGATTCTTCCATGTAGCCGTTGTCGTCGAGCGCATCGATGATCAGCTCCACCAGGGCGCGGTCGCGCAGTTCGCGCACCGTCACGCGCATCTGTTCCAGCAGGTGCTCGCGCAGGGTCGACTCCTGCGCTTCGAGTTGCGGACGGGCGTCGTCGTCATCGGGCGCCTTGGCGGTGCGCGCCACGTCGTCGAAGCTCCATTCCGCCTCGCCGTTGGTATCGGCGGCTGGCGTTTCGGGCGCGTCGAAGCTGCCTTCGCCGTCGCCGGCCGGCGCCGAATTGGCGTCTTCGCTGGCGCCCTCCGGTGTCGTTCCGACCGCACCGATTGCGCCGTCGGCCAACAGCCGCACCGAATGGTCGAGCGGATCGTCGACCCGCTCCAGCAGAGGATTGTCGGTCAACATCTGCTCCAGCTCCTGGTGCAGTTCGAGCGTCGACAGCTGCAGCAGCCGGATCGACTGCTGCAGCTGGGGCGTCAATGCCAGGTGCTGGGAGACACGGAGTTGTAGGCTCTGTTTCATGGGATCCGCCGGGCCGCCATCACATGCGGAAATGTTCGCCGAGATAGACCCGGCGCACCGACTCGTCGGCGATGATGTCATCGGGCTGGCCGCTGGCCAGTACCGCGCCCTGGTTGATGATGTAGGCGCGGTCGCAGATGCCCAGGGTCTCGCGCACGTTGTGGTCGGTGATCAGCACGCCGATGCCGCGTTCCTTGAGAAATCTTACGATACGCTGGATCTCGATCACAGCGATCGGATCGACGCCGGCGAACGGTTCATCCAGCAGCACGAAGCGCGGATTGGTCGCCAGCGCGCGGGCGATCTCGACCCGGCGGCGTTCGCCACCGGACAATGACAGGGCCTGGTTGTCACGCAGCTTTTCGATCTGCAGCTCTTCGAGCAGCGTCTCGAGCCGCGCGTTGAGCGCTTCCTTCGACATCGGCTTGCCGTCGACCCGTTGTAACTCCAGCACTGCGCGGATGTTGTCCTCGACCGAGAGCTTGCGAAAGACAGATGCCTCTTGCGGCAGGTAGGACAGACCCAGCGTCGCACGCCGGTGGATCGGCAAGCGCGAGATGCCGACGCCGTCGAGCTCGATCTCGCCCGCATCCAGCGGCACCAGGCCGACGATCATGTAGAACGACGTGGTCTTGCCGGCGCCGTTCGGCCCCAGCAGGCCGACCACTTCACCGCTTTCTACCTGCAGAGAGACGTCGCTCACCACCTGGCGCGCGCCATAACTTTTCTGCAAGCCGCGCACGCTTAACGTACTGCCCATTACTTTGCCTTCGGTTCGATGCGCGGCTGGATTACCGCCTTGATGCGTCCGGTGCCAGGTGCGGCGCCCGGTGCATTGTTGTTGACCGAGATGAACTCGACGCGGCTGTCGTAGGAAATGAATTCGCCCTGGATCTCGTCGGTTGGCCGCACCCCTTCGAGGCGGCGCAGTTTTGCCCGGGTGAACAGCTTGACCAGTTCGGCACGGCCATCGTACTCGATGCGCTCTGCTTCGCCGTCGACCCACAGGTCGGGGCCGCCGTCGCGCTTCTGACGGAATGTCGCCAGCGCGCCAGGCGCTGCGTACAAGGTCGCCGACTGATAGCCGGCGCGGTCCTGCGTCACCACCACGCGTCCAGCCTTCATCAGCAGGGTGCCGCGCGTCAGGATGACATTACCGATGAAGGTGTTGATCTGCTTGACGTCGTCATAGGTCATCTGGTCGGCTGCGATGTCGGTCGCCTTCTCGGAGTCCGCTTTTTCAGCATAAGCGAGGTTGGCGGTGACGAGATTGAGCAGGCACAGCGAGGCTAAAAGAATTTGTTTCATGGACATTCCAGGTTATGCGGCGTTACCCTGCTGCGGACGACGACGCGGCAGCGTGCAGGCACTTCGCCGTCTCGGGCGGCAGGCTTGGCGATCACTTAGCCGCTCCCGCAGTGGCGGCCCTGGCGGCGAGCGCCTGCGGCGGATAGACGCCATGGACCTGGTGTGCGAGGCGGAATTCCCGCGTGGCGTTATTGACGTACATGCCTGCGCCGGTCAGGGTGACGGTGCCCAGCATCAGATCGACCGGCTTGTCGGTCCGGACCACGTCGTCGTCCGGCAGGATCAGCAGGTAGTCCGACTTCATGTGAAAGTGCTCGGCGCCGGCGGAAGCGGGCCGGTCTACATCGACCTTGTCGATCATGTGGATCTTGCTGCTGTCGGGAACCGCGATTGCCCGCTCGGCGCGCATCATCATCGGCGCCCGGTCCTTGCTGAAATGGTGAATGACCGGCAGCGTGATCTCGTAAGTATCGTCTTTCGGGCGATGGATCATGCGCGCCCCGGAAACGGTGTAGCGGGCGTCGCCGATCGTGGAGGTCCGCACGAAGTTGAATTTTTCCACATAGTAGTCGGGTTCGTTGGTGTGCGTTTCCGGCGACGTATCGGTCACGCCTTTCTGCATCACCTGCAGCAGCCAGAAACTGGCCAGTGCCAGCCCGATGCCGCCGCCCAGCAGCAGCGCCAGCCGGTAACGATGCGAGGTGCGACGCGACTTCACGTCAGGTACGACGCGAGCGCCGCCTCGTACTTGCCCTGCGCGCGCAGGATCAGGTCGCACACTTCGCGCGCCGCACCGCTGCCGCCGGCTGCCGTGGTCACGTAATGCACGCGGGCCCGTACCTCTGCATGCGCGTTCGGCACGCTTGCCGCAAAGCCGACCCGGGTCAGCACCGGCAGATCCATCCAGTCGTCGCCGATGAAGCCGCAGGCATCCGGCATGGTGCCGGTGGCAGCGCACAGCTGATCGAAGGCGGCGCGCTTGTCGTGCACCCCCTGCATGACATGGCCGATGCCGAGGTCTGCGGCGCGGCGCACCACGATCGGCGAGGCCCGCGCGCTGATGATCGCCGTGACGATGCCGGCCTGTTGCAGCAGCTTGATGCCGTGGCCGTCGAGCACGCTGAAGCGCTTGACCAGTTCTCCGTCGGCGCCAAAATGCAGGCCGCCATCGGTGAGGATGCCGTCGACGTCGAATACCATCAACCGGACCGCAGCCGCCCGCGCCTGCACCGCTTCGAAAGGGATGTCGTGCATCAGATGACCTTGGCCCGCGTCAGGTCGTGGATGTGCAGTGCGCCCACCAGCATGCCCTGCGCATCGGCCACCAGCAGCTGGTTGATCCGGTAGCGCTCCATCATCTCGACCGCTTCGACGGCCAGCTGGTCGGGGCCGATGGTGCGTGGCCCCGCATGCATCACGTCGGCAATCGTCAGCTTTGTAAAATCCTGCACATGTTCGATCAGCCGGCGCAGGTCGCCGTCGGTGAACACGCCGATCGGGTGCCTCTGTTCGTCGACCACGGCCGTCATGGCAATGCCCTTGCGGGTGATTTCGAGCAGGGCCGCGGACAGACTGACCTCGGCCGTCACGGTCGGAATCGCATCGCCGCTACGCATGACGTCGCGGACGTGCGTCAGCAGCCGGCGGCCGATCGAGCCGCCCGGATGGGAGCGGGCGAAATCTTCCTCGCCGAAGCCGCGTGCATCCAGCAGCGCCACGGCCAGGGCGTCGCCCATTGCCAGCGCTGCGGTGGTGCTGGCGGTCGGCGCCAGGTTGAGCGGGCAGGCTTCCTGCGATACGCCCACGTTCAGGTGCACATGCGCCAGGCGCGCCAGGCTGGAAGCATCGTTGCCGGTCATGGCGATCAGGTGCGCCCCCATGCGCTTGATGATCGGCACGATTGCCAGCAGCTCGCCGGCTTCGCCGGAGTTCGAGATCGCGATCAGGACATCGCTCGCGGTGATCATGCCGAGGTCGCCGTGCGACGCTTCGGCTGCGTGCACGAACAACGCGGGCGTCCCGGTGGAGGCGAGGGTAGAGGCGATCTTGCGGGCGATGTGACCGGATTTGCCGATCCCGGACACCACGACCCTGCCGGTGCAGGCCAGCAATAGCCCGATCGCGCCGGCGAAAGGATCGTTGGGATTGTCGGAGATCCTGTCTTTCAGCCCGATGACTGCATCTGCTTCAATCTGTAGAGTCGAGCGTGCGAGCGCCAGCGCGCGGCGGGCGGCAGTTGCGTCTAATACAGTCGGCAAGGTTTTTGCATGGGTTAAACTCATCTCCAAAGTATAAACCATTAAGCAAAGCAAAAAACTTGCCAGACGCAACAAAAACTGTGTCTTGAGCGCCCGCAAGTCGCCTTCACCCACTCATGACTTTTTCATTCCTTGTTTTCTTCTCTTGAGCTGACGCTGGTGTTGCTGGGCGCCGCCGTGCTGGGCGTGGTCGCCTTTCGCATGCTGCAACTGCCGCCGATGCTGGGCTACCTGGTGGTCGGCAGCGCCATCGGCCCGCATGCGCTTGGGTGGGCGCCGGACAATGCCGCCACCCATGCGCTGGCCGAATTCGGCGTGGTGTTCCTGATGTTTTCGATCGGGCTGGAATTCTCCTTGCCCAAGCTGATGTCGATGCGGCGCACCGTCTTCGGGCTTGGCCTGGCGCAGGTGCTGCTGACGGTGATCGTGACGATGCTGTTCGGCTGGCTGGCCAGCCGTTTCCTGCCGCATGTCGTCGACATCAGTTGGCAGGCCGCGTTCGCGCTTGGCGGTGCCTTGGCGATGTCGTCGACCGCGATCGTCTCGAAAATGCTGACCGAGCGGCTGGAGCTGGAAAGCGAACACGGCCAGCGCATCATGAGCGTGCTGCTGTTCCAGGATCTGGCGCTGGTGCCGATTCTGATCATCGTGCCGGCCGTCACGCATCCTGGTGGCGACCTGATGGCGACGCTGGCCTGGGCCACTTTCAAGGCCATCGTGGTGCTGATCCTGCTGCTGTTTCTCGGGCAGCGCCTGTTGCGCAGCTGGTTCCGGGTGGTGGTCAAGCGCCGGTCGCAGGAACTTTTCATGCTCAACCTCCTGCTCATCACCCTGGGCGCGGCCTGGATCACCGAGCGCGCGGGCCTGTCGCTGGCGCTCGGCGCATTCGTCGCCGGCATGCTGATCTCGGAAACCGAATACCGGCATCAGGTTGAGGAAGACATCAAGCCGTTTCGCGACGTCCTGCTAGGCCTGTTCTTCATCACCATCGGCATGCTGCTCAATGTGCCGCTGGTCCTGCAGAACTGGTGGCTGGTGCTGCTGTTGCTGATCGGCCCGGTGCTCATGAAGTTCGGTCTGATCGCCGCGCTGGCAAAATTCTTCGGCGCGTCCACCGGCGTCGCGCTGCGCACCGGCCTCGGACTGGCGCAGGCCGGCGAATTCGGTTTCGTGCTACTGAATCAGGCCGGCGGCCTGAACCTGCTCGATCCGCTGCTGGTGCAGATGATCCTGGCGTCGATGGTGCTGTCGATGCTGGCGGCACCATTCATCATCGCCCGCTCCGACGCCATCGTCCTGAAGCTGTCTGCCAACGAATGGATGCAGCAGTCGCTGACCCTGACCCGCATCGCCACGCGCACAATGACCACGCGGCGCCACGTGATCATCGCCGGGTTCGGGCGCAGCGGCCAGAACCTGGCGCGCATGCTGGAAGAGGAACACATCGCCTACCATGCGCTCGACCTGGAGCCGGACCGGGTATCGGAAGCGCAGTCAAGCGGCGCTACCGTCTCCTACGGCGACGCCGCGCGGCGCGAAAGCCTGATTGCCGCCGGTATCCACCGCGCCGCCGCGCTGGTGATCACCTACACAAACACCGCCTCGGCCTTGAAGGTGCTGCACTTCGCCCACGAGCTGGCGCCGAGCCTGCCGGTGATCGTGCGCAGCCACGACGACAGCGATCTCGACAAGCTGCGCGCGGCCGGCGCCACCGAAGTCGTGCCCGAACTGATGGAGGGCAGCCTGATGCTGGCCTCGCATGCGCTGGTGCTGCTGGGCGTGCCGCTGCGGCGGGTGGTGCACCGGGTACAGGCGGCGCGCGACGAGCGCTATGCCTCGCTGCGTGGTTTTTTCCATGGCGTTGCCGATGCCGGAGATGCCGACCACCTGCACGTAAGGCTGCATTCCGTGACGCTGGGCGCGCATGCGCATGCGGCCGGCAAGACAGTGGCCACGCTGCATATCGCCCGGCTCGGCTGCGAGATCACCATGCTGCGGCGTGCCAAGGATCGGCTCGACGTCACACCGGACACGGTACTGCAGGCAGGCGATACACTGGTTCTGCGCGGGGCGGCGGCGGCAGTCGCCTTGGGCGAGACACGGCTTCTCAAGGGCTGAACGGACCAGCGCGCGACGCGCGAATCTGTTTGCCGCTACATTACGTATTCCCTGTATCCGCTGCGGAACGTTGCTGTGTAGGCCTGTGCCCGGAGCGGGCGCAACGCTGTGCATTCCGTGTCTCTTTCGCTGTTATTTTCCCAAAGGCCGCTGTCCCATGTCGACACCTCTGAAAATCACGCTCATGCTGGTTGCCGGCGTGCTCCTGCTGAGTGCGATTGCCGCCTGCTCGCCGTTGCAGACAATCAATGCGCTGACGCCTGAAAGCACCTATAGCCGGACCGACGACCTCGCCTTCGGCAGCGATCCGCGCGACCGGCTCGATATCTATGCGCCGGCGCGTGGGACGGTGCAGGGACTGGCGCCGGTGGTGGTGTTTTTTTATGGTGGCAGCTGGAGCAGCGGCAGCCGCAAGGATTACAAGTTCGTCGGCGAAGCGCTGGCCTCGCGCGGCATCCTCGCGGTCATCGCGGATTACCGGCTCTATCCGCAGGTGCGCTATCCCGACTTCCTGGTCGATTCAGGCGCCGCGGTCGCGTGGACCGCCAAGGAGATCCGGCGCTATGGCGGCGATCCGAAGCGCCTGTTTGTCATGGGTCACAGCGCCGGCGCCTACAACGCGGCGATGGTGGCGCTCGATGATCGGTGGCTCGGCAAGGCGGGTACTTCGCCAGCCATGCTGCGCGGCTGGATCGGGCTGGCGGGGCCGTATGACTTCATCCCGATCAAGGACGAGATCGTGCGGCCGGTATTCTTCTATCCGAACACGCCAGCCGAATCGCAGCCGATCAACCACGTGACCACCGGCGCGCCGCCGGCACTGCTGATTGCTTCCCGCAGCGACAGTCTGGTCGACCCCACCCGCAACACCGGCGGCCTGTCGGCCAAGCTGCAGGATGCCGGGATCAAGGTCGAGACGGTCTACACCGAGCACACCAGCCACACCAGCCTGGTCGGATCGCTCGCCCGGCCGCTGCGTGGCCTCGCACCGACCCTGGATCTGGTCGAGCAATTCGTCAAGTCCGATGGCGGCCGCATTATGGTGGGTGGTACGATGCCCCTCCCGGAAAAGGCGGCAATCGCGGCACAATAGCGTGCCAGCCGCCATCGCCGCACACTGGAAGACGAACGAAATGCAGGTGCTGGAACGGATCCTGGGCATCATCGTGCCCGTCTTCATGATCATCGCGCTCGGCTGTGGATATGCCCGCATGCGCGGCGCGACGGTACAGACCGACATGGCGGCCATCAATCGGGTCAGCATGGACGTGCTGTGTCCGCTGGCAGGACTGCTGGTGGCATGGTTGCTGGACCAGGTGCTACCGCTGACGGCCATGCAACGCGGACAGATGTACCTGTTTGCCGCCTTGCCGCCGGCAGTATTTTGCTTCATGGTCGCCGAGCGTTACCAGCAGGAGCCGGACAAGGTCGCGGCGATCGTCCTGCTCGGGAATCTCGCGGCGATCGGCTTCGTCCCCGCCGGGCTCTGGCTTGGACTGCGGTAGCATCCACGCACCGGCGCACAAGAAAATGGCCGGTCGCGCAAGCGCTTCCGGCCATCGGTTTTTCGCTACTGCCGCGCGGCGCGGCTTAGGCCGATTTCTTCAGCTTCAGCAATGGCGCCAAGTACTGTCCGGTAAAGCTGGCAGCATTCTTCGCGACGTCTTCCGGCGTGCCGGTGGCAATGATCTGGCCACCGCCGGCGCCGCCTTCAGGCCCCAGATCGATGACCCAGTCGGCGGTCTTGATCACGTCCAGGTTGTGCTCGATGATGACCACCGTGTTGCCCTGGTCGCGCAGGCGATGGATCACCTTCAGCAGCAAGTCGATGTCATGGAAGTGCAGGCCGGTGGTCGGCTCGTCGAGGATGTAGAGCGTGCGGCCGGTGTCGCGCTTGGAGAGCTCCAGCGACAGCTTGACGCGCTGCGCTTCGCCGCCCGAGAGCGTGGTTGCGCTCTGTCCCAGCCGGATGTAGCCCAGGCCGACGTCGAGCAGCGTATGCAACTTGCGCGCGATGACCGGCACCGGCTTGAAGAACTCATGCGCTTCCTCGACCGTCATGGCGAGCACCTCGGTGATGCTCTTGCCCTTGTAATGGACTTCCAGCGTCTCGCGGTTGTAGCGCTTGCCGTGGCAGACGTCGCACGGCACGTAGACGTCCGGCAGGAAGTGCATCTCGACCTTCAGCACGCCGTCGCCCTGGCAGGCTTCGCAGCGCCCGCCCTTGACGTTGAACGAGAAACGTCCGGCCGAATAGCCGCGTTCCTTGGCTGTCGGCGTGGTGGCGAACAGGTCGCGGATCGGCGTGAAGAGGCCAGTGTAGGTGGCCGGATTCGAGCGCGGCGTGCGGCCGATCGGTCCCTGGTCGACCGAGATCACCTTGTCGAAATGTTCCAGTCCCGAGACCGATTCATGCGCTGCCGGTTCTGCCTGCGAGCCGTACAGGTGGCGTGCCGCGGCGTGGTACAGCGTATCGTTGACCAGCGTCGACTTGCCCGAGCCTGAAACACCCGTCACGCAGGTCAGCAAGCCGACCGGCAGGTCGAGCCGCACGTTCTTCAGGTTGTTGCCGGTCGCACCCACGATGACGAACAACTTCTTCGGATTGGCTGGCGTGCGCTTTTTCGGGACCGCGATCTGCAAGGTGCCGTTCAGGTATTTCGCGGTCAGCGAATCCTTGCTCTTGAGGATTTCCTGCAGCGTCCCCTGCGCGATGATTGCGCCGCCGTGCACGCCCGCGCCGACGCCCATGTCGACCACGTAATCGGCACAGCGGATCGCGTCTTCGTCATGCTCGACCACCAGCACGCTGTTGCCGATGTCGCGCAGGTGCTTCAGGGTCGTGATCAGGCGGTCGTTGTCGCGCTGGTGCAGGCCGATCGACGGCTCGTCGAGCACGTACATCACGCCGGTCAGGCCGGAGCCGATCTGCGAGGCCAGCCGGATGCGCTGCGCCTCACCGCCCGACAGCGTATCGGCGCTGCGCTCCAGCGACAGGTAGTCGAGGCCGACGTTGTTGAGAAACTTCAGCCGCGAGACGATTTCCTTGACGATGCGGTCGGCGATTTCCTTTTTTGAGCCGGTCAGCATCAGGTTCTCGAAGAAGGCCAGGGTTTCGCGCAGCGGCGTGGCCGCCACTTCATAGATTGCGCGTTCCTGCGCGCCGTTGCCGACCTTGACGAAGCGTGCCTCGACCCGTAGCCGGGCGCCGTCGCACAGCGGGCACTGCTTCTCGTTGATGAACTTGGCCAGTTCTTCCTTGACCGCCATCGAGTCGGTTTCGCGATAGCGCCGCTGCAGGTTGTTGACCACGCCTTCGAAGCTGTGCTCGCGCACCACGGTGCGGCCACGCTCGTTGACATAGGTGAACGGGATGTTCTGCTTGCCCGATCCGTAGAGCACCACGTCCTGGGCAGTGGCCGGTAGTTTTTCGAACGGCACGTCGACGTCGAAGTCGTAGAACGCCGCCAGGTTCGACAGCATCTGGAAATAGAACTGGTTGCGCCGGTCCCAGCCCTTGACCGCACCGGAGGCCAGCGACAGGTTGGGGAAGGCGACGATGCGCTTTGGATCGAAGAATTCGATGTGACCGAGGCCGTCGCATTCCGGGCAGGCGCCCATCGGATTGTTGAACGAGAACAGGCGCGGCTCCAGTTCCTGCAGCGAATAGCCGCAGGTCGGGCAGGCAAACTTGTTGGAGTAGAGGTGCTCGACGCCGCTGTCCATTTCCAGGGCGATCGCCCGGCCATCGGCCAGTCGCAGGCAGGTCTCGAAACTTTCGGCCAGGCGCTGCTTGATGTCTTCCTTGACCTTGATGCGGTCGATGACGACATCGATGGTGTGCTTCTCGGCTTTCTTCAGCTTCGGGAGATCGTCGGCTTCGACGATCCGCGCCTTGGTGGTGCCGCTCTGGACCCGGAAGCGCACGAAACCCTGGGCCTGCATCTGCTCGAACAGGTCGACATGTTCGCCCTTGCGGTTGGCGACCACGGGCGCCAGGATCATCAGCTTGGTGTCTTCCGGCAGCGCCAGCACGGCGTCGACCATCTGCGACACCGATTGCGCGGCCAGCGGTTTCTCCGGATGGGTCGGGCAGTAGGGCGTGCCGACCCGCGCATACAGCAGGCGCAGGTAGTCGTGGATCTCGGTGACGGTGCCGACCGTCGAGCGCGGATTGTGCGAGGTCGCCTTCTGCTCGATCGAGATCGCCGGCGACAGGCCTTCGATCAGGTCGACGTCGGGTTTTTCCATCAGCTGCAGGAATTGCCGGGCGTAGGCCGACAGCGATTCGACGTAGCGGCGCTGGCCTTCCGCATACAGGGTGTCGAAGGCCAGCGACGATTTGCCGGAGCCGGACAGGCCGGTGATGACGACGAGTTTATTGCGCGGCAAATCGAGATTGATGTTCTTCAGATTGTGGGTGCGCGCACCGCGAATTCGGATTTCTTCCATTCACTGCTTTCAGTGGTGTGCCGGAGGGCGCCTGCAGGCCGGACGTGGCACGGTGCAGGCGGTCTGACAGGGGGTCAACCCGCTACTATAACGGGTTTTGATTTGCCGGGTTAAAGCCTCAAACAGTGTCATGCATGCAGGGTTTCGGGGCGCTCGACATGGATCTCTGCGTTTGCCACCGAATGGCGAGCGATCGTCACGGGAGCCTGGCCCGGGCCGCGTTCGGCTTGGTCGGCCGGGGAGGCGGGTCGCTTATAATATCGGGTGAAGTCCGGCGTTCAGCACTGCATTGCCGGCAACGAACATGCGCGCCTCTTTTGCGCAGTCCAGGTCGGGTTTGCCGACGCCTGCGACTGCAACCGACAAAGCGCACCCCCGCATCCAACCAGGAGAAACAAGTTATGGCATCGGTCAATAAAGTCATCATCGTCGGCAATCTTGGACGGGACCCGGAAACACGCTACATGCCGAACGGCGAAGCCGTCACCAACATCGCCGTCGCCACCACCGAAAGCTGGAAAGACAAGAACAGCGGTGAAAAGAAAGAGCTGACCGAGTGGCACCGCATCACGTTCTACCGCAAGCTTGCGGAGATCGCCGGCCAGTACCTGAAGAAGGGGTCACAGGTCTATATCGAAGGCCGTCTGCAGACCCGCAAGTGGACCGACAAGGAAAACGTCGAGCGTTACACCACCGAAATCATCGCCGATTCGATGCAGATGCTGGGCAGCCGGCAGGGCATGGGTGGTGGGGCGGGGGCGCCGATGGAAGACGACTACGCATCCAGCGCACCGGCGCCGCGTCAGTCTTCGGGTGGCGGCAATGCGCCCGCCGCCGGTGGCGGCAACCCGCGTCAGCCGGCGAAATCAGCGCCGAACTTCAATGACATGGATGACGACATCCCGTTCTAAAAATTGCATCGCGGCCGGCAAACACGCCGGACCCGGTACTTTCAACGGCCCGCTGCCCTACGGCGGGCCGTTTTGTTTGGTGATCCCGTCGTACTGTTGCAAAATGTTTTTTGCAGGCAATTAATTTACTCTTTTGAATGCCCTTGGATTAAGATTTCTCTTGAAGTGCTTTTACATAATTTTGTTGCGCGTTTTGCAATTCAGGTCATGCGTGCAGAAGCTCCTGCTGCGCGGTTCACCATAAAGACTCGTTCCAATCATGTTCTCCCGACGCAGCGATACTCCCGACAACCCGGCGGTGGCCCAGCTGGAAAGCCTGATGGAAGCGGCGGGCGACGCCGTGTTCCGTCTCGACGACGTCGGCACGATCCTGTACATGAGCCGGCGGGCAATTGACCTGATCGTGCCGTCGCGCCCATTGCTCGGCACCCCGCTTGCGGAGCAGATCGCAATCGAGGATCGGCTTGCGCTCGAAGTCGCTCTCACCCGGGCGCTGGAAACACTGGAAGCCAGCCGGGTCCGGGTACGGCTTTACACGCATGCTGCGGTGCTGTGGGTCGAAATCCAGTTCGGCGCCTATGTCAACGAACGCAAGAGTGGTGAGTTGCTCGCAGTGGTGCGCGACATCAGCGCCGAGCAGGCCACCGAACAGCGCTTGCAGCACCTCACTACCCATGACGCCCTGACCGGGCTGCCGAACCGGTCGCTTCTGGACGACCGTTTGCGCATGGCGCTGGCGCAGGCGCGCCGTACCGGGGCCGGCTTTTCGGTACTGGTGCTCGATCTGGACGGTTTCAAGAAAATCAATGATGCGCTCGGCCATGGCGTCGGCGACACGATGCTTCAAGTTGCCGGCATCCGTTTGCGCGACGCGTTGCGCGATGTCGACACCTTGGCGCGCGTCGGCGGCGACGAATTCGTCGCGATCCTGCCGGGCGCGGTCACCGAAGAAGAATTGCAGATCGTCGCGCGCCGGATGATTTCGGCAATCCAGCTGCCGTTTGCGATCGAGCCGCATACGCTGTATGTCGGCGCATCGATCGGCGGTGCCACCTATCCGGAACATGGCGACGACGAGGTCAGGCTGCTGGCGCATGCGGATACGGCGATGCACCGTGCGAAGGACACCGGCAAGTCGCGCTGCGTGGTCTACAGCCATCAGAAATTCACCCAGCCGGAACACGACGTCTCGATGGAAGCGGCGATGTTCGAGGCGGTACGCAATGGCGAATTCCTCCTGCACTACCAGCCGATCGTCGACGCGCGCAGCCGGCAGATCATGGGTTTCGAGGCGCTGATGCGCTGGCGGCATCCAGTGCTCGGTCTGGTGTCGCCGATGCAATTCATTCCGATGGCCGAAAGTAATGGCCTCATCAACCTGCTTGGCGCCTGGGTTCTGAAGGCTGCCTGCATGCAGAACCGCCAGTTCGAGGAAGCCGCCGGCCGCCCGCTGTACGTGTCGGTCAACGTCAGTCCGCGCCAGTTCCGCAACGAGCAGTTCCTGCAGCTGATGGACGATGCCATCGCCTTGTCGGGCTTGCGGGGCGAGCAGCTGCTGTTGGAAATTACCGAGGGCATCCTGATGTCCGATCCGGAGCATGCCGAAGCGCTGCTGCACGAAATCACGGCGCGCAGCGTGCGCATCGCGATCGATGACTTCGGTACCGGCTATTCATCGCTGGCCTATCTGAAACGGTTTCCGATCGCGGTGCTGAAGATCGACCGCGCCTTCATCAAGGACCTGCCGCAGTCGATTAAGGATGCCGCGATTTGCAACGTGGTGCTGAGCCTGGCCGACCACCTGAACCTGTCGACGGTGGCCGAGGGTGTCGAGAACGAGCAGCAGCTCGATTTCCTGGCAAAACAGGGATGTGCGCTGATCCAGGGTTACCTGACCGGCTATCCGCTGCTCCCGGAAGCGGCGCTGGAAGCGCTGCGCAGCGCCCGTGCACTCGAACCGGTTGCCTCAGCATGAATCCTCCTCAGCCGCATTGCCGCCTGGTTGCGCAGTCCGCCGGAAAATCGCCATGAACATGATGTCCACCGCTCCTGTCAGTACAGAAAAAACCCTGGACCTGCTGTGGACCCGGGTTCGTCAGCGCGGCGATTTGCCTGGATTTTCGCGCGTGGTCAGCGCCATCGTCGGCGCCATGCGCGGCGACAACGATCGCGAATTCAACATGACCAGGACGGTGCTGTCGGACCCGGCGCTGACGCAACGTGTGCTGCGCCTGGCCAACAGCGCCATGTATTCGGTGTTCGGTCGGGACATCAACACGGTATCGAAAGCGGTGATCGTGCTCGGCACCGATTCGATCGGCCATCTCGCGCTTGGGCTGAAGCTCATCGACGGCCTGTCGGAGGCGTCGGGCGACTCCAAGGGCGCGCGTACCGAAATGGAAAAAGCGCTGATGGCTGGCCATGTCGCCCGCCAGGTCGCCTGCGCGGCGACGATGCTCGACAGCGAAGAGGCGGTGGTGTGCTCGATGCTGCATTCGCTGGGCCGCATGATGGTGGCGTTCTACCTGCCCGAGATGTGGCAGGAGATCCAGGCCCGGGTCGCAGGCGGCGAGGCGGAGCAGCCCGCGTCACAGGCGGTACTCGGCCTTGGTCTGGATGCGGTCGGCCGGCTGGTCGCGCAGCAGTGGGGTTTGCCGGCGCCGCTGGTCAACAGTCTGCAGGATGTCGTCCCGCAGCAATCGAACGAACCGCTCGACCATGCCGACTGGCTGGCAGCGGTCTCGACGCTGTCGACCCGATGTGCCGACGTGATCGTCGAGGCCGGCGCCGAAGCGGGTGAAACGCGCGCTGCCCTGCAACGGCTGACGACCGATTACGCCGCGATGCTGGGCCTGGATCCTGAAGAATTGACTGGCGCGATCGATGCGGCCAGGAGCAGCGCCGCCGCCGATCCGCTGTTTTCTCGACCGCAGCAAGCCGCTGCCGCAGAAGCGTCCGTGGCGGCGCCGGTTTCACTCGGCAAACCGGTCGACGCAGCCCAACTTCTGGCGCGTGGCGTGGCCGACATGCGCGGCGCGGCCGCATCGGCCAGCACGTCGCAGTTGCTGACGATGGCGCTGGAGACGGTATTCAAGGGGCTCGGCTTTACCCGCACCATCGCGTTTTTACGCAATCCCGACGAAGCGCGCTACGAGGCGCGCCTGTTGCTGGGCGAGGGCGTGCAGGAACTGGCATCGCGGCTGGTGTTCGATGATGGCTATCAGCCGGACGTGTTCCATGCAGCACTCGCAAACGACAAGATGATCTTCATCGAAAACGCGCAGGACCCGGCCTTTCTCAGCAAGTTGCCGCGCTGGTGGAAAGATACCCTGCCGACCGCCCACAGTTTCATGGTGCTGCCGCTGACGGTAAACCGCCGTCCGGTCGGCCTCATCTACGGCGACTGGGACAGCGGCCTGCCGGACGCGAAAATCACCTACGCTGAAGTCGCGCCGCTCGACCAGTTGCGTGTCCTGGTGGTGAAGGCGATCGAGCAGCGCCGCCAGGTCGATCCGAAATGGGGCCGGGCAATGCTTTGAAAATCGGGGTCGGAGTCGAATTTCGGGCCTAGAATACGGCTTTCGTTTTCGATCGGTTCTCCCATGGCCCGCTTGCCCCGCCTGATCGTTCCCGGTCAACCGCATCATGTCATCCAGCGCGGCGCCGGCCAGCAGCCGATCTTTCTCGACACCGACGATTACCTGATGTTCCTGCGCTACCTGAAAAAAGGCGCGCGGCAGTTCAAGGTCGCGATTCACGCATATGTCCTGATGTCGAACCACCTCCACCTGCTGGCGTCGCCAGCGGATGCGACTGGCCTGGCGCGCACCATGCAGTGGATCGGCCGCTATTACGTGCCTTATTTCAACGTCAAGTACGCGCGTACCGGCACTCTCTGGCAGGGTCGGTACAAGACTGCGGTGATCGATTCGGAACGCTATTTCCTGCTGTGCTCCCGGTACATCGAACTCAATCCGGTGCGCGCCGGGATCGTCGCCGCACCCGGCGATTTCCGCTGGTCGAGCTACCGCCACCATGTCGGCCTCGCCCATGATCCGCTGATCACCGAGCACCCGCTGTACTGGGCGCTCGGCAACACGCCCTTTGCGCGGGAGGCTGTCTACCGGCACCTGGTCGACCAGACGGTCTCGGCGCAGGACGCCACGGCGCTGACAGAGGCAACGCTCAAGGGCTGGGCGATCGGTAGTGAAAGTTTCAAAAAGGCATTGGAAAAAGACGTCCGGCAGCGGGTGACACCGGTCAAGGCCGGACGCCCGCGCAAGCTGGCGTTGGCGGGATAAGAGCCTGCCACGTGCGGCACCGAAATCGCTCGGAATGACTCTGTCCCCAATTATATGATCGGGTCAAATGCACCAATTTAATTCGACTCTGACCCTAATTATTTAAGTTGATCTCGTGTTTGCAGTGCACTATAGTTTGTGGCTAGCCACCTGCATCAGGAGAGCATCATGCACGCCCAAGGTTTATACGATCCCGCCAATGAGCACGATGCCTGCGGCGTCGGCTTCATTGCGCACATCAAAGGCAACAAGAGCCATTCGATCGTCGAGCAGGGTCTGCTGATCCTGAAGAATCTCGATCACCGGGGTGCGGTCGGGGCCGACAAGCTGATGGGCGATGGCGCCGGTATCCTGATCCAGGTCCCCGATCAGTATTACCGAGAAGAAATGGCGAAGCAGGGTGTGACCTTGCCGCCGCCAGGTGAATATGGCGTCGGCATGGTGTTCCTGCCGAAGGAAAACGCATCCCGCATCGCCTGCGAGCAGGAGATCGAGCGTGCCGTGCTGGCCGAGGGCCAGGTGGTGTTGGGCTGGCGTAACGTGCCGGTCGACCTCGACATGCCGATGTCGCCGACGGTGCGTGCCAAGGAGCCGGTGATCCGCCAGATCTTCATTGGCCGCGGCCAGGACATCATGGTCACCGATGCGCTCGAGCGCAAACTGTACGTGATCCGCAAGTCTTCCGGCCATGCGATTCAGGCATTGAACCTGTTGCACGGGAAGGAATTCTTCGTGCCCTCGATGTCGGCGCGCACCGTGGTCTACAAGGGCCTGCTGCTGGCCGACCAGGTCGGCGTCTATTACAAGGACCTGCAGGATCCGCGCTGCATCTCGGCGCTGGCGCTGGTGCACCAGCGTTTCTCGACCAACACCTTCCCGGAATGGCCGCTGGCCCACCCGTACCGCCTGATCGCCCACAACGGCGAGATCAACACCGTCAAGGGCAACTTCAACTGGATGCGCGCGCGCGAAGGCGTGATGAAGTCGGCCGTGCTGGG
>JACMOV010000161.1 GCA_014377845.1 Herminiimonas sp. | reverse complement strand
TTCGTCGATCTGATCGCCGCGCTGCACCAGGAGATGCGCCTGACGGTGGTCATGGTCACGCATGACCTCGACACCATCTTCGCGCTGTCGACGAAGATCGCCGTGCTGGCCGACAAGCACGTCATCGCCTACGGCACGCCACAAGAAGTGATCGAAGTCGATCATCCCTTCATCAAGGAATTTTTCCGCGGCCCGCGCGGCGAACGCGCACTGGCCGGTTTGCACGAAGCAAAGGTCGCCACTTGAGTACACATCATGGAAAATAAATCGCACGCCCTGCTGGCCGGCGTCTTCACGCTGGTCCTGCTGATCATCGCCATCCTGCTCGGGCTCTGGTTCAACCGCGACCGGGTCCAGTGGGTGCCGTACGAGATTGCCACCAAGCTGTCGGTGCCAGGGCTGAATCCGCAGGCGGCGGTGCGCTATCGCGGCCTCGATGTCGGACGGGTCGACAAGATCATTTTCGATCCGGCCGCGCCCGGCCAGATCCTGATCCGCATCAGCATCAAGCCGGACACACCGGTCACGCAATCGACCTATGCGACCCTGGGTTATCAGGGCGTGACCGGCATCGCCTACGTGCAGCTCGACGACGACGGCACCAAGCCGGTACGCATCGCCAGCAGCAAAAACCAGGTGGCGCGCATCGAGCTGCGCCCGAGCCTGTTCGACGAGCTGCAGACGCGCGGCCTGGCGATCCTGGAACAGACCGAGGCGCTGACCAAGCGCTTCAACACCTTGCTCGATCCGCAGAACCAGAAAGCCATGCTGGCCGCGTTCGACCATGTCAGCAGCGCCGCCACCGCGATCGAGGCCATCCCGGCCCAGCTGCAGCCGACGCTCGACAAGCTGCCCGCGCTGTCGGCGCAAGCGCAGAAGACGCTGGCGTCGATCTCGGTGCTGTCCAATAATGCGAGTGCGCTGACCGGCAACCTGAACCTGATGACCACGCAGCTGCAGGCGCCGGGCGGTCCACTGCAGACCTTCACCACCAGCGCCGAGCGTCTCGGCTCGGTAGCCAACCAGTTCGAGCTCGACGTGGTGCCGCTGGCGCATGATGCGCAATCGACCCTGCGCAACCTGAACCGCACGATAGACGGCTTCAACCAGCGGCCGCAAAGCATTCTGTTCGGCAGCCCGAAAGTTGTGCCGGGTCCGGGCGAAGAGGGGTTCGGCGTGCAAAAATGAGCCGTTCCAATATCCGAAGCGAGGCTGACTTGAAGAACCGATCATCGACCCTGACACCGCTGCTGACACCGCTGCTGACACCACTGCTTGCGCTGTCTCTGCTGGGCGGGTGCGCCTCCACAAAACCCGTCACCCAGACCACCTACGATCTCGGCATCCCGGCGCCGGTAAGCCTGCTGGCCGCCGACCGCGCGCAGACCGTGGTGCCGGCGGCGATCCAGCCGATCACGGTGGCCGACGTGACCAGCGCGTCCTGGCTCGACAGCCAGGCGATGTATTTCCGGCTGCGTTATGAAAACGACCAACAGCCGCGGCCGTATGCGCACAGCCGCTGGAGCATGCCGCCGCCGCAGCTGTTCGAGCAGCGCCTGAAGACGCGCCTGGCCGAAGCCGGTGGCGTCGTGCTGTCTGGCGCCGACGGCGCGATCAACATCCCGATGCTGCGGGTCGACACGGCCGACTTCTCGCAACGCTTTTCAAGCGCGCAGCAAAGCGACGTACAAGTCTCGGTACGCGCCTCGGTCCTGAACAGGCGCATCCTGGTGGCGCAGAAGATCTTCACGCAGGTCAGGCCCGCCGCGACCGCTGATGCTGCCGGCGGCGTCGGCGCCCTGGCGACCGCCGCCGATGCGGTCATCGGCGACATGATGGTCTGGTTGGCCGCGCTGCCCGTCAAAAAATAATCCCGTGCAGGATCCAGCGCAACCGAACCCGAACCCGAGCACCGCTGCGCCTCTGGCGCCACCGGCGCTGCGCGCGTCGGTGTTCGCGCGGGTCGCGCTGCTGGTGTATGTCCTGCTGATCGTCTACGCAAGCTGGTATCCGTTTTCGGGCTGGCGAAGCAGCGGCCTGTCGCCGTTCGCCTTCATCGACGTGCCGTTTCCGCATTATTGGACCGGCTTCGACGTGATCACCAATGTGCTCGGCTACCTGCCCCTCGGTGTGCTGTTCGTCTTTGCGCTCTATCCGGTGCTGCGCGGCTTGGCCGCGATCCTGCTCACGATGGTTGCCGCGCTGCTGCTGTCGGGCGCGATGGAGGCGGTCCAGACCTACCTGCCGAGCCGCGTTTCGTCGAATCTCGACCTGCTGACCAACACTGTCGGGGCAAGCCTGGGCGCCCTGTTCGCGCCGGCCCTGACGCGCTTCTTCATGGAAGAAAGCCGGCTCCTGCAGTTGCGTCAGCGCTGGTTCACGCATGAGGCCAGCCGCGGCCTGCTGGTGCTGTCGCTGTGGCCGCTGGCGCAGCTCTATCCGCAGGCCTACCTGTTCGGCCATGGCCAGTTCCTGCCGCTGCTTTCGGAATGGCTCGGCACGGCGCTGTCGATCCCGCTCGACCTCGGCGCAGTGTTGCGCGGTCGCGCCGACCTCAGCGTCGAGCAGTACTGGCTTTCCGAGGCGATCATCTCCGCCTGCGGCGTCAGCGGCGCCTTGCTGACACTATCGTGCGTGCTGCGCCGGCGGGCGCCGCGCATCATGCTGCTGGGTCTGCTGATCGCGGCCGCACTGGCGATGAAGTCGCTCATGAGCGCGCTGCTGTACGGTCCCGACAACGCCTTCGCCTGGCTCACGCCGGGCGCGGAAGGTGGGCTGCTGCTGGGTCTCGTGTTGCTGACCGGACTGGTGTTCGCGCCGCGCGTGGCGCAACGGCGGGTGGCGATCCTGATGCTGTCGATCTGCCTGTTGGCCGTCAACGCGACGCCGGCAAATCCCTATTTCATCGCCACCATGCAGGGCTGGACCCAGGGAAAATTCCTGAACTTCAACGGTGCGGCGCAATTCCTGTCGCTGCTTTGGCCGTTCCTGGCGCTGTGGTTCCTGCTGCACCGGACCCACCGCGAACCCGGCACCTGATCTGGCGCCGGGTTCGTCACAACATTTGCCACGTTACTTGTCACAGTGCTCGCCACAACACTCGCCACAACACTCGCCGCACTACTCGCCGCCGTATCTGCCGGTGTATCATCGACGCCTGCAGGCACCCCCTCATTTTCATCCGAACCGTCTCCCGATCGCCGCCGCCATGACCGACAAGCCCTACTTCGAGCAGCATGTTTTCTTTTGCATGAATCAGCGTGAGGACGGCCGCCCGTGCTGCGGCGCCCAGGGCGCGCAGGCAGCGCAAAAACACGCGAAGCGCCGGATCAAGTCGCTCGACCTGAACGGAGAGGGCAAGATCCGCATCAATCAGGCCGGTTGCCTGGACCGCTGCGAGGAAGGCCCGGTGCTGGTGATCTACCCGCAGGGCACCTGGTACACCTATGTCGACACCGCCGATATCGACGACATCATCGATACCCATCTGGTCGGCGGCAAGGTGGTCGAGCGGCTGAAGATCTGAACACGCCCGCACCGCGATGAACGCCCATACCCAACCCTTTACCCTGGACGGTGCGGCCGGCGCACTCGAATGCGCGCTCGACGCGCCCGATGCGGAGCAGTTCCCGGCGCCGCGCGGCATCGCCCTGATCGGCCATCCGCATCCGCTGTACGGCGGGACGATGGACAACAAGGTGGTGCACACGCTGGCGCGGGCATTCGTCTCCATCGGTTATGTCGCGGTGCGGATGAATTTTCGCGGCGTGGGTGGTTCGGCCGGTGTGCACGACGATGGCCGCGGCGAGACCGACGACATGGCGCTGCTGCATGCCCACTTGACCGCGCGCCATCCCGGCCTGCCGATGGCGCTGGCGGGATTCTCGTTCGGCACCTTCGTGCAGGCGCAACTGCAACAGCGGCTCGAGGCCGCCGGTACCCCGGCCGAGCGGCTGGTGCTGGTCGGCTGCGCCGCCGGCAAGTGGCCGATGCCGCCGGTGCCGGGCAACACGATCCTGATCCATGGCGAGGTCGACGACACGATTCCGCTGTCGGATGTCTTCGATTGGGCGCGACCGCAGGATCTGCCGGTGATCGTCATTCCCGGGGCGGATCATTTCTTTCACCGCAAGCTGCAACATATCAAGACATTCCTGGTCGAAATGTGGCGCCGCGGATAGGCAGTGCCTTCGAGCGTCGATGACGCAGCCGGTATAATCAGGCCACCAGGAAACTTGCTCGACCCGCTGCAACCGGCTGTGCTCCCCCTACTATTCGCCATTCCAGAAAAACCAATGAAAAAATTATGTGCGGTATTTGCCGCGACCGTGTTTTCCGTGTCAATCGCCTTTGCCCAGAACGTGCCGCCGCCGGCAATCGCTGCAAAATCCTGGCTGCTGCTGGATGTGACCAGCGGGCAGGTGCTGGCGTCGCAGGAGCCGAACCTGCGTATCGAGCCGGCTTCGCTGACCAAGATCATGACGGCGTACCTGACGTTCGCTGCGATCCATGACAAGAAACTGGCGATGGAACAAAAGGTCAACGTCTCCGTGCGGGCCTGGAAGGTCGACCCGAGCAGCTCCAAGATGTTCATCGATCCGGCCACGCCGGTATCGGTCTCCGATCTGCTGTATGGCCTGATGGTGCAGTCGGGTAACGACGCCGCCGTCGCGCTGGCCGAGGCCGTCGCCGGCTCCGAAGACACGTTCGTGGTCCTGATGAACCGGGAAGCCGAGCGGATGGGATTGAAATCCACGCATTTCGGCAATCCCCATGGCCTGCCGAGCGCGCAGAATTACTCGACCGCGCAAGACCTGTCGATGCTGGCCGCGCGCGTGATCGCCGACTATCCGGATTTCTACAAGATTGATTCGGTCAAGAGCTTCACTTACAACAAGATCACCCAGCCGAACCGCAATCGCCTGCTGTGGCTCGATCCGACGGTCGACGGCATGAAGACCGGTCACACCGACGGCGCGGGCTTCTGCATGATCGCGTCGGCGCACCGGCCAAACGGCAGCGGCGAGCGGCGCCTGATCTCGGTCGTGATCGGCACCAATTCCGACCAGTCGCGCACGGCAGAGAGCCAGAAGTTGCTGAACTGGGGTTTCCAGAATTTCGAGACCGTGAAACTGTACGCAAAAGGTCAGCCGATCGAATCGCCGCAGGTCTGGAAAGGCGCGCAGGGACAGGTCAAGATCGGCTTCAACCGCGATGTCTTCGTGACCCTGCCGAAAGGCGTGGCCGGCAAGATGAAACCGGTGCTGGAGCGGCGTGACCCGCTGGTGGCGCCAATCGCCGAAAACAGCCGGGTCGGCACGATGCGGCTGATGGTCGATGGCAAGGCGGTGACCGAACTGCCGGTGCTGGCGCTGGAACAGATCCCGCAGGCCAGCATCTTCGGCCGCGCATGGGATTCGGTGCGCCTGCTGTTCAAGTAACCCGTCCGCGCAGTGCATGCTTTTTTTGCATGCGAGGGCACGGCAACTCGTGCAAGAATCGACGGCAACCTTAGAAGTACCCAGCCGGAACAAGATTTGCCCTGGCGAGGTATTTCAGCGTTGCCATTTTATTTTTGCAGTTTCAATTCCCGGGACATGATTCATGACGGAACCGCTGGTGTATCTCAATGGAGCCCTGACGCCGATCGGCGAGGCGAAGGTGTCGGTGCTGGACCGCGGCTTCATCTTCGGCGACGGCATCTACGAAGTCATCCCGATCTATGCGCGCCGCATGTTCCGGCCGCAGCAG
>JACMOV010000160.1 GCA_014377845.1 Herminiimonas sp. | reverse complement strand
GATAAAGGAATGCAGATGAACCTGGTGGCAACGAAGGCGCGCGTCAGCGATACCGAAAAGATCACGATCAATCTTGGCCCCGTCGATCTTGGGCAGATCGACCTTCTGGTGCAGGAAGGATTTTATTCGAACCGGACCGATCTCATCCGCACCGCGATTCGCAACCAGTTGAACACGCATGCCGACGTCGTGCGACAGACCGTGGCACGCAAGCAGCTGGTGCTCGGCATGCAGCACTTCACCCGGGCCGATCTGCAGGGCCTGGCCGACGCGGGCCAAAGCCTGCACATCCAGGTGCTCGGTCTGGCCAGCATCGCACTCGACGTGACACCCGATCTGGCACGCCAGACTATCGCATCCATCACCGTACTCGGCGCGCTGCATGCCAGCGCCGCGGTCAAGGCAGCGCTTGCCGACCGCACCCATTAATTGCAGCAGTCGACAGGATCGACGCTGCTCCCCGATTTCAAAAGGACGACAACATGACTGACCAGAACAAGCTGATCGAAAAAATGCGCGACATGACCCGCAAGCTGATGCAGGATGGCCCACATTCTGCAACCGAGGTCATCCGCAAGGCGCTGCAAGATGCGGGCCTCGCAAAGTCGCCGGACGCCTCCGGCGACGCATCTGGCGCCGCATCCGATGCCGGCGCTCGGCCAGGTGCTGCACCCATGCGTGACATCAACCCGCCACCTGCGGGCAAAGCGGCGCATCGGACTTCCGCCGCTGACGACGGATCGGCGCCACCGCCTGCCGCAAAGGCCGCTGCCGATTCGCCAGTGGAGGCGGCGGCACACGGACCCGCTGCCTTCGTCTCCGATTTGCTCTCGAAGCTCGGTGTGGCTGCCGGGGGGAAGAGCCGCGGCAAGAAGGCCGGCTCCGATGCCGCATCACCCTTGCCGACTGACGCGCAATTTCTGAGCGGTAGCTTTACCAATCAGGCCGGCACCCGCCAGTACAAGCTGTACGTACCCGCCGGTGCCGGCGACAAGCCGTTGCCACTGGTGGTGATGCTGCACGGCTGCACCCAGGATCCGGATGACTTCGCTGCCGGCACGCAGATGAATGCGGCGGCGGAAGCGCAACGTTGCCTGGTGCTGTATCCGCAGCAATCGCAAAGTGCCAACAGTTCGAAATGCTGGAACTGGTTCAATGCGGTCGACCAGCAACGCGGGACCGGCGAGCCATCGATTCTCGCCGGCATGACGCAAGAGGTCATCGAGCATTACAACATCGACCGGCGCCAGGTCTACATCGCCGGATTGTCTGCCGGCGGCGCGATGGCCGCGATCATGGGCACCACCTATCCGGATATCTATGCCGGCGTCGCAGTGCATTCCGGCTTGCCGTATGGCGCAGCGACCGATTTGCCGTCTGCACTGGCGGCAATGCGCAACGGCATGACGCGCACCAAGAGCCAACCCCGGCAGACGGTGGGCGAGAAGGCCTTCAAGGGCATTCCGATCATCGTGTTCCATGGCGACGCCGACCGCATGGTCCACCAGAAAAACGGTGAGCAGGTGGTTGCCGCGACGGCGCCAGTCTCGCACGGCGCCGAGAGCCGTCATACCGGGCAGGTCGCTGGCGGCCATGCCTGGACCCGCACCGTACGCAGCGATGCCCACGGCAAGCCGGTCGCAGAGCACTGGCTGATCCACGGCTTCGGTCACGCCTGGGCCGGCGGCAGCGCGAACGGGACTTATACCGATCCGCGCGGTCCGGATGCGACGGCGGAGATGATGCGGTTCTTCAGCACGCACTCGGCAACGTAGTGGTCGAACAAACCCGGCCAGGCCGCGCAGGCCATCGGGGTCATTGCTGTCGAAGCGGGTCGAACATCGGCGATGGCCGCCTGTGTGAGTGATACCGTACAGTAAGATTGTGACTCCTTCGTTAGAATCTGCGCAATGGAAGTAGCCACTCCCGTGCGCGGATTGCGCCGGGAACCGAAGGAAAAAAATGATCAAGCGTGCCCAAATTCGTGAAGCCAAGCTGCTGGTGGTGGACGATAACCCCGAAAACATCGAACTGCTGCTGGCGGTGCTGGCCGAAGCCGGTTACAGCGACGTCAGCGCGACCTCCGTATCGACCGAGGTCGCGGCGCTGCATGCACGATACTGCTACGACCTGATCCTGCTGGACATGCAGATGCCGGGCATGAACGGACTGGAAGTCATCCAGGCGCTGCGCGGCGTCGAGCAGAACGCCTACGTACCCGTGATCGCGATCACGGCCAATCCAAGTTACAAGATCGCAGCGTTACAGGCCGGTGCGCGCGACTTCATCACCAAACCGTTCGAACTGGCCGAAGTGCACCAACGCATTCACAACCTGCTCGAAGTCCGTCTGTTGTACAAGAAGGTGGCAGAGCAGGGCCGCCTGCAGAAACAACTTGCGCTGCATGACGCACTCACGGGTCTGCCGAACCGCCGCCTGCTTGAAGACCGGATCGAGACAGCGTTGCGTCATGCCCACCGCAGCGAGCGCATGATGGCGGTGTTGTACATGGATCTGGATGGCTTCAAGGCGATCAACGACATCCATGGCCACGAGTGCGGCGATCGTCTGCTGCAGATGGTTGCTGACCGCCTGTCGGGCGTGACCCGTGAGCAGGATACGGTGGCGCGCATTGGTGGCGATGAATTCATCATGCTGCTGCCGGACCTGGGCGACATCAATGACGTGATGCGGCCGGCGCTGAAGATACTCGACGTGCTGGCGCTGCCGTTCAATATCAAAGGCCTGTACCTGCAGGTGACTGCCAGCATCGGTATCGCCGCGTATCCGGTGGACGGCGACAGTGCCGCGGATCTGATCGTGCGCGCCGATCAAGCGCTCTACGACGCCAAGCGGGCAGGACGCAATCGCTTCCATATCGCGCACTTCCCGGGTGCCGATGCGCTGCCGCCTGCTTTGGTTCCCTCGCTTGCAGGGGCCCTTGTGACCTAAGCATCCCGCCAGGATAAATCGGGAAATGGATGTGATTCCCATGAAATGCACGATTTATTCTGGTCGGGTAGGTAGCGTGCCACGGCACCCGACTGCATTTGCAGCAATGACGCGAATGTAGGGGATCCACTACGCGGTCCGGCGAACATCACCTACAAGAAATCCCTTGTTTCCATGATGGAATGAATTACTTCGGTGAAGCATAATTTGCCATCATCACGGCTGTGTTCAGTCCGTGCGGCAACCGAAGGGGCTTCCTTGCATTACTTGGCCGGGATTTTCGATTTTCAGCTGGCAGTGCTCGCGGGGCTTGCTGCCTGCGTCGCGGCGGCCGGTGTGGCCGCGGCTCGCTATCGTCGATGCGTCACGGTACGCATCGTGGCGCTGTTGGAGTCGCTCGCACATGCGAATGACCAGATCGATCACCAGGCATTGCACGACACCCTGACCCAGCTGCCAGGCCGTGCGCTGTTCGAGGACCGCCTGTCACAAGCGCTGGCGGCATCGCCTGCAGATGCAGGCGCGATTGCCGTGGTGTTTGTCGGCCTGGACCGGTTCAAGCTCGTCAATGATTGCCGCGGCCACGCATGTGGCGACCAGGTGCTGCGCGCAGTCGGTCAGCGTCTGGTTGCATCGCTTCAAGCGCGGGACACCGTGGCCCGCATCGGTGGGGATGAATTCGCCCTGTTGATCAACGGTGCCGGCGATGCGGCCGGTGCGGCAGCCATTGCGGATCGTTTGCGCCACCAGCTTGCCGCGCCATTCGTGATTCTCGGCCAGGAGTTGCGCCTCACCGTCAGTATCGGCGTGAGCCTTTATCCGGACCATGGCCGTGACGGCAGCACGCTGATGGTGTGCGCCGACCTGGCACTGGATCATGCAAAGAAGATCGGTCGCGACAATTGCGCCTTTTTCATGCCGACCATGAACGGTATCGTCAATGCCCGGGCCGATATGGAGCACAGCTTGCGCCATGCGGTCGCACACGGGGAATTCACGCTGCACTACCAGCCGAAGCTGGCAGTCGCCTCGGGTCTCGTCGTCGGTGTCGAAGCGCTGGTGCGCTGGCAACATCCGACCCGCGGCCTGGTGTCGCCAAACGATTTCATACCGCTGGCCGAAGAACTCGGGTTGATCGTGCCGCTCGGTGCGTGGGTGCTGCGCGAGGCTTGCGCGCAAAACCGCACCTGGCAGGATGCCGGCCTGCCGAAGTTGAAGATGGGGGTGAACCTGTCGGCGGCGCAGTTCAGGCAAGGCAATCTTCCCGAGACCATCGCCGCCGCGCTGGCCGAGACCGGGCTCGATGCAGACTCTCTCGAACTCGAACTCACCGAAAGCATGCTGATGCATGACGCCGACGGGGCCACGCTGGTGCTGGAGCGCCTGTGTTCCATGGGCGTGTGGCTGTCGATCGATGACTTCGGTACAGGTTATTCGAGCCTGAGTTATCTGAAGCGCTTTCATCTCGACACGCTCAAGATCGATCGGTCATTCGTGCGCGACCTGAGCGTGGATGCCGATGATGCGGCGATCGTGCGTTCGATCATCGTGCTGGCGCATAGCCTGCGCCTGAACGTGATCGCCGAGGGCGTGGAAACCGCCGACCAGCTCGCGTTCCTGCGGATGCTGGGCTGTGACGAATTCCAGGGATATCATGCGAGCCGGCCGGTACCCGCCGACCAGTTCGAAGCCTTCATGCGCCGCAGCTTCGCGCTGTCGAACGGCCGTCGCACCGGAATGCAAGCCGGCACCGAAGCGGTGGCCATGCCGACCTTGGCCGGCCGGTAAATCGGTACCATTCGTGAGCGAACATTTCAAGGTGAGCCATGTCAGCTGAATCGAAATCGATCCTTCGCACCGCCGATCTGGGCCGCTCCGGTCGCGCCGGGTGCACCGCGCTGCCGCTGAAGGTGCTGGTGGCGGACGACCATCCTGTCAATCTGCGCCTGGTGGCAGAGATCCTGCGGGAACGCGGCCATCATCCGACTCTTGCGGATACTGGTTTCGAGGCGTTGCGGCTGTTTCGCAATATGGCGTTCGACGCGATCCTGATGGACGGCCAGATGCCGGAGATGGATGGGTACGCCGCAACGCGCGAGATCCGGCGCATCGAACAGTTCGCCGGCGGGCGCATTACCATCATCGCCGTGACCGCCAATGTCGGTCCGCAGGAACGCCAGATCTGCCTGGATGCCGGCATGGACGACTACATCGCCAAGCCGATCGATCCGGATATCCTGCTCGATTGCCTGGAGTCGACGGTGGCCGGCGCCGGGTGGGTTCGCACCAGCGTGCGCGGTCCTGTTGGTTCACCCGGCATGCATCCTGACGCGACGGCGCCCGAGCGCCCGGCCGGGCTGGAAAATATCGGGAGCGCCGGTGTATTCAACCGTGCCAGCGCGCTCGAACGCGTGCGCGGCAAGCGCCGCTTCCTGCGCCAGCTGACCGACATGTTCCTGGCCGAGCTGCCGACGGTTCTCGATGCGATCGGTACCGCCGCTGCGACCAACAATACGGTGCAGCTCGAAAGCCTGGCGCATCGGCTGCGCGGCGCTGCCATCACCGTCGGCGGCGAAGCGCTGGCCGGTGTCGCCGCCGCATTGGAAAAGTCGGCGGGTCGGGATGCACCGCAGGATGTGCCGTGCCTGGTGGCGCAGTTGTACATGAGCGCCGCCCAGTTGTGCAGCGCGCTCGAACAGTTCGCCGACGAAGCCATCGCGCCGTCAGGCGTCACCGGCGCATCGGATTTGCCTTCATGAGCGTACGCACATGCACCGCCGTACTGCTTGCCAGCGCTTCCAGGCTATAGCCGCCCTCCAGTATCGAGACGATGCGGCCTTCACAACAGTGGTCGGCGATCTGCATCAGTTCATCGGTGACCCAGCGATAGTCGTCGTCCTCCAAGTTCAGTTCTGCCAGCGGGTCCAGCGCGTGCGCGTCGAAGCCGGCCGAGATGATGATGAGTTGCGGATCGAATTCCCGCAGCGCCGGCAGGATGACTTCTGCGGTGCGCTCGCGAAACAGCGCGGAGTCGCAGCCGCGCGGCAGCGGTACGTTGACGATGTTGTCGGCCACCCCGTGTTCCGATGCCGAACCGGTACCCGGATAGAACGGCGACTGGTGGCTCGACGCGTAGAACAGCTCGGGCCGGTTGAAGAACGCCGCCTGCGTGCCGTTGCCGTGATGGACGTCGAAGTCGATCACCGCCACCCGCGACAGACCGTAGGTGTCGAGCGCGTGTACCGCTGCGATGGCGGCCTGGTTGAAGATGCAGAAGCCCATTGCCCGATCCGGCTCGGCGTGATGGCCGCAGGGCCGCGTCGCGCAGAACACGTTGTGCGCCTGTCCGGCCATGACCGCATCGACACCGGCGCAGGCTGCGCCGACGCAGCGCATCACCGCCTCCCAGGAGCCGGGCGACATCACGGTGTCGCCGCCGTCGAGCAGCGCGTAGCCCGATGCCGGGGCCAGGCGGGCGACCTCGTCGACGAAGGCATGATCGTGGATCAGTTCGACCTGTTCGCGGCTGCCGAGCGGCGCTTCGCGCCATTCGAGTGGCGCGAATGCCGGCGCGCGTAGTGCCTGCAGCACGGCGGTCAGGCGCGCTGGAGATTCGGGATGATGGGTGCCGGGACGGTGTTCGAGGCAGGCCTCGTGGGTGTAGACGATGGTGGTCATGGGCGCGTGAAAGGTTCGTTGCTTGATCAATCGGAAATGCGGTGCAGCGGCGGTGCAGCGCTATTCTGGACGCTGCACACCGCTTTGTGAAGCCCGCAACGTCGGCGCTGGCATCGCCGCTTCATCCGCGGCCGCGCAGGGCAGCCGCATTGCAGAGCCGGCAGATCGGCGCCTGAGTCGGATCGTCAGGATTTTTCACCGGTTTGCGCGGGGTGGGGAGGGCGCCGGTAGCGAGGTGTGGCCGCGTTGCGGAAAATCGGTGACGGGGATTGAGTTTCCAATACATGTTTTCGTGCAATTCTTTTATATTGCAGAAACATGTGCCAATGTGCAGCGTCACCGGCTGGTACTGGCAATCAATCACCTTCATCGACGACACCCCATGATCAAAAATCTCGGTTCGACCTTCCTCGCGTGCTTCGCGCTTGCCGCATGCGGCGGCGGTGAGGGCAATCCCGGCCAATGCCTTGGCAGCGCCGCGGTGTGCTCGCCAGCCGCCGGTTCCAGCACTGCCGGCAATGTTTCGACGGTGTTGCCCGGCCCGGTAGGCGAGGCCAGGTTCGCCGCATCGAGCACCTATGCGCAGCAATGCGTCGCGCCGCGTCCGGCCGGTAGTGTCGATCCCTACACGCAGCAGGTCTATAACGACAAGGCCGGATCGCTGAGCAACGAGCTGCAATGGATCCGTTCCTTCGTTAATGAAACCTACCTGTGGTACGACGAAGTGCCGGCGATCGACCTGGCGGGATACACGGTCGGGGCCACGGTGCCGTACTACAAACCGTCCGACAACGTTCGGACGCTGCGCACGCTGGCAAGGGCGACCGACGTGACCGAGGCATTCTTCAACAGCCAGCGCACGTCCGCTACCACCGCCTCGGGCAAGCCGAAGGACCAGTTCCACTTCATCTATGCGACACCGGAATGGAATGCGCTGTCGCAGGCCGGCGCCTCGGTCGGCTACGGATTCGAGCCGGCGATCATCAGTACCCGGCCACCACGCAAGATTCTGGTCGCCTTCACCTCGCCCAATTCGCAGGCGGCGACCAACCTGCTGGCGCGCGGCACGGAATTCCTGACCGTCAATGGCAGCGACGTGGTCAACGGCAGCGATCTGGCGACCATCAACGAGGGGCTGTTCGCGCCGGTTGCTGGCAAGAGCTATACGTTCGGCGTGCGTGACGTCGGGTCGACCACGACCCGGAGCGTGACGATGACTGCCGGTACGGTGACTTCGACGCCGGTGCAGAATGTATCGGTCCTGCCGACCGCCACCGGCAGCGTCGGCTACATGCTGTTCAACGACCATATCGCGACGGCGGAAGCGCAGCTGGTCGACGCCGTCAATCAGCTCAAGACGGCCAACGCCGGCGCGGGCGTCAGCGACCTGGTGCTGGACATCCGCTACAACGGCGGCGGCTATGTGGACATCGCCTCCGAACTTGCGTACATGATCGCCGGCAGCACGGCCACCAGCGGCAAGGTGTTCGAGGGCTTCAGCGTCAATCGCAAGAACCCGTTCGGTCCGAACCAGCCGGGCAGCACGCCTTTCCTGTCGACGGCGAGCGGCTTTTCGGTGGCGTCCGGCAGCCCCTTGCCGCAATTGAACCTGCCACGCGTCTTCGTGCTGACAGGTGGCGGCACCTGCTCGGCCAGCGAATCGATCATCAATGGTCTGCGTGGAGCCGGCGTACAGGTGATCCAGATCGGTGCGACCACGTGCGGCAAGCCGTATGGCTTCTACCCCGAAGAAAATTGCGGGACCACCTATTTCACCATCCAGTTCAAGGGCATCAACAATGCAGGATTCGGCGACTATGCAGACGGCTTCGTTCCGGCAGGTAGCGGTGCGGCAGCAAACAATCTGCCTGGCTGCGTGGTGCCCGACGATTTCACCAAGGCGCTTGGCGATCCTTCCGAAGGACGACTGGCGGCCGCATTGAAGTTCCGTACCGACGGTACATGTCCGGTCGTGGTTGCGTCAAAGCGGGCGGGGGGAGTGAAGGTCGATGCAGAACCGGTGCTGCTGCGCTCACCCTTGCGGGATAACCGCTGGCTGGGCGGACGGGGCGCTCGCTCGTAGAGGACTGCGGAAATCTGGTTGGCAGGGTACGAGTCGAACGTACCTATTTCGGTGTCTGGCGGAAACCGTGTTCTACCGCTGAACTATCTG
>JACMOV010000026.1 GCA_014377845.1 Herminiimonas sp. | reverse complement strand
TCGCTGTGGCCGGACTCTTCGGCACGACCAGACTGGGCATGCCGCTGAGAATGCCATGGAAGCCCTTCAGTACCGCCCCGACCTGGATGCCATCGGCGTCCAGCGCGAAGTGCCGGATCGTGCGCTCGTGCAGGCTGCGGCGCTTCTTGAAAACCGAGATCGCCTGCTGCACCGCACCGTTCATCTCGACGTAGCGCAGCTCCAAGCTGGTTTCGGCAAGGGTGATGTAGACCACGCTCTCGCCGAGTCGCGCGCCTTCGTTCAAAAATTGCATCGCAAGCGTGGTCCTGCCGGTGCGAGGTTCGCCTTCGACCAGATAAAGCCGGTCACGGGTCGGGCCGCCATTCAGGATGATGTCCAGCCCGGGGATGGCGGTCGACAGAAATGCGCTGGTATCGCTGTTTTGGAGCACGTTGTTTTCTACTGGATTTTTTAGATTGTTGTCCACGGTTCCTTCCATTTGCCGAAGTCGGCCTTCTTGTGGTTGGCGGTCTGGCGAGCAACGTGAATCCCGTCACGCCGCCGGCCCGGCAAGGATAAACAATACTGCGCGGATGCTTTTTCGTTCTATCGGAGAATATCGCAAGCCGATGTAGGAAAACGTGACAGTTAAGTGACGGGAAGAGTGACGGGAAGGCGAGCGCGGCGGACAAACGCACACCCGCTTGCGCGATCGTTCGACCGAGCAAGACACAGGCGAAAGTTTAACCAAACGCATGGAGCAGGCTGTGCGCCACCCCGCATTGGAATCGCGAATCCCAATGCGCACTTACGTTCAGGAAACCTAAGTCGGTTAGCGTACAGACCATTCACTCTTGCTCACGCTACGCTGTCCTTTTTGATCGGAGAGCGCCATGCGTCAAGTGTCCACGTATCGACAGTCCACATTGCCTGCAGGCAGACGTAACAGCCGCGCCGTCGTGGCATTGCTGCTCTGTGCAAGCGGTCTGCTTTCGAGCGGCTTCGCGTCGGCCCAAGGGGCGACATCGGCAGCCGTCACGACGACCACCGGCGATCCTTACAAGGCCTGTGTCGACGGCACATCCAACGAGGATCGGGCGACGTGCATGAAGGAGGCTGGCGCGGCGAAGGCCGAAGCGCAGCGCGGTCAGCTCACCGCCCCGGACGATGTCCGTCGCAATGCGCTCTTGCGATGCGACGCATTGCCTGCGGATGAAAAGGAAGCGTGCCGCTTGCGTATGCTGGGGGCCGGTACCACCAGCGGCAGTGTCGCCGGTGGCGGACTGATCCGCGAAGTCGTGACGCAGACGCCGACTGCTGAAGTGCCGGCTGGCAGCGTTGCCCCGGCACCCGCTGCAACCAGCCCGTCGCCGCGCCAGTAACGACGGATCGAATAGCGTCCGACGCTGCGGTCCATCGGGTCGCATTCGTAATCCAGCAAGGCCGGATGCGTCACCAATCAACGGGGCGGTGCCGGCCTTCTGACTATTTGAAGGAAGCCATGCGCGATCCCGCAAATCCTCCCCGCCACTTCTCGATGCTGCGCGGTTTTCACCTTGCCGATTTTCTGACCCTGGGCAATGCTGCCTGCGGCGTTGCCGGCATTTTCCTGGCGATGCGCTTCATGGTGAGCCAGGCGGTATCCGACTTCATGCTGGCTGCGGCGATGGCGCCGGCGGCCTTCATCTTCGACGTATTCGACGGCAAGGTAGCGCGCTGGCGGCAGCAGCATTCGCCGCTCGGACGGGAACTGGACTCACTGGCCGACGTGATTTCATTCGGTGTCGCACCGGCAGCGCTGGCGTTCGCAGCCGGCCTGCAGGGCGGACTCGATTGCGCCGCGCTGATTTATTTCGTCTGCTGCGGCGTGAGCCGCCTGGCGCGCTTCAACGTCACGGCCGAGAGCCTGTCCGACGAAGGCGGCAAGGTGCGTTATTTCGAAGGCACGCCGATTCCCACCAGCGTGCTGCTGACTGCGGTCCTGGCCTGGGCTGCCTGGCACGCGCGGCTGGGCGAGGCGATCTACGGCGGCAGCCTGCTCGCCGGGCCGTGGGCGTTGCATCCTCTGTCACTGCTGTTCGTGCTTTCGGGTACCCTAATGATCAGCAAGACCGTTCATATCCCGAAATTCTGAATCTGCAGGAACCGTATGACCCGCATGACCCCTGATCGACACGACCATGCCGACCCGCCGCCGGCGCCGCAAGACCGTCCCTGGAAGGACCTGGCGACGATCGCCGATGTCGACCTGTGGATCGGCGAACACGACCAGGAGCTGCAGCGTTACGTGACGAAATCGTATTCGACCGGCCACGGCATCTGCTTCACACTGGCGGCGGGTGGCGACATCTTCCTGCATACGACCGGCGATGGCGACGTGGTCCTCGACGTGACAGCCGACGCAGCGTGGGCCGCCCCGGTGATCAGCGCCGCGACCGGATTGCCTGCGCCACGCACCGAGATGTGGGTCTTGCCAGGCGACGTGCTGACCCAACTGATTCTGGGATTGAACAGCCTGATCGCGTCGTCGCGCATCGTCGTCGGTCACAACTTTCGGGCGCGGCGCGCTTTCTAGAAAAAATCACCGATTTTTGTATAAAATCCGGTTGCCGAACGACTGATGCATGTCAGCCATTTTGGTTAATTTCACCACATCAGGAGAACACCATGCTCGAGAAATTCTTGTCCGGTATCGGCGGATTCAAGCAGCGCCTGCCGCAGGCCGCCGATGCCTTGCCAGGGCGCGAGACGCCGATGCCGATCCAGAATCGCCATCACGTCCACGGCCGTCCGATCGCCGGCGATTTCACCGGCCTGGCGCATATCCAGTTCGGCATGGGCTGCTTCTGGGGCGTCGAACGGATGTTCTGGTCGCTGCCGGGCGTCGTCACCACGGCCGTCGGCTATTCAGGCGGCGTCACGCCCAACCCGACCTATCGCGAAGTCTGTACTGGCCAGACCGGGCACACCGAAGCCGTGCTGGTGGTCTACGACCCGGCACAATGCAGCGTCGAGAGCCTGCTGAAGACCTTCTGGGAAAATCACGATCCGACCCAGGGCATGCGGCAGGGGAACGACACGGGTACCCAGTACCGTTCTGCGATCTATTGCCAGGATCAGGCGCAGTACGACGCAGCGCTGGCCAGCATGGCATTGTTCCAGGCGCGCCTGAATGAAAAACGATTCGGTGAAATCACGACCGAAATCGCCTTCCCCGAACCGCCGTTCTACTACGCCGAAACCGAACATCAGCAATACCTGTCGAAAAATCCCGGCGGATATTGCGGGCTCTCCGGCACAGGTGTCACTTGTCCGATCGGCGTCGCCGCCTGACGAAAAAAGTCCTGGCGCCGCGACGTTACGTTTCGCGATACAAGCGCCACGCCAGGTCGTCCTTCGGCCGGTCGGGAAAGATCGCGGCAAGCGATTTTGCATCGCGTTGCAGGTGATGTTGCAGCACCTGCGCGAGCACCTGCCGGAAGTCGGTGTTGACCGGCAGGTCGCGTCCCTCGTGTAACTGGGCGGGGTCCATGCCCCGCCAGTCGCCGTAGACCTTTCCGCCTGCGAGGGCGCCACCCATCAGCCACATCACGTTGCCATGTCCGTGGTCGGTACCGCCATTGCCGTTTTCCGCGGCGGTGCGGCCGAACTCGGACATCACGACGATGGCGGTGTCGTCGAACATCGGGCCCAGCGCGTTTGCCAGCTGCACCAATCCCTGTCCGAGCGGCGCCAGGCGGTTCGCCAGCTGGCCCGTGCCCGCGCCCTGGTTTGCATGCGTGTCCCAGCCGCCCAGTCCGAAAAAGGCAACCTGGATGTTCGGGTCGCGGCGCATCAGGCGCGCCAGGCGTGCCGCGTCGGCCGGAAATCCGTTCGGTAACGGCGCGCCGCCATCTGCCACCTGCATTTCATTTCCGTCGCTCGCTGCCATGACCTCGCGATGGGCGCTGCGTCCGTCCTGATAGGCCTGTGCAAATTTTGGGTTGTCCATGTACAGCCGGTCGAACGCTGCAGCCATGTTCGGCCGGTCCAGCAGATCGGCGCGGGTACTGGCGGCGCCGTTGGCGATCAGCGTGCTGTTGATGCGGCCGGCCAGGATGCGCGGCAGCACGGCGCCGATGCTGACGGCGCGGGTCGGCGTCGGTGCGCCCGGAAGCGTGGCGACGAGTCGGTTGAGCCAGCCGTCCTGCGTTGACTTGCGTCCGGGGGTACCGCTCTCGAGGTAATCCTGCGCATCGAAATGGGAGCGGGTCGGATCCGGCGAGCCGCTGGCATGGACGAAGGCAAGCTGGCGTTTCTGCCAGAGCGGCATCAGCGGCGCCAGCGCCGGGTGCAGGCCGAACCGGCCATCGAGGTCGAGCGCGCCGTTCTCCATTCCCGGTCGCGCCAGAGCGATTGTCGGCCGCAAGCGCGCGTAATTCGGGTCCGCATAAGGCGCCACGACATTCAAGCCGTCGATCGCGCCGCGCAGCATCACGACGATGAGCTTGCGTTGATCCGGCCTGAGGGTTGCGCTGGTACTGGCAGCCCAGGCGTCGTTGCCGATCGCAATCAGCGAAGCGCTGGAAAGCGCCATCGATTTCAGGAATATACGGCGTTGCATGCGTGGCTCCTCGAGGTAAAGCGACTGCGGCACAGACGGATGATCCGTATTGCCGCTCAATGCATCATGAAGTCAGGACTGCCCAGCAGCATGGCGGAACGAAGGCCCGCCGGACTGCCGTCGAGCGCGCGTTCCGTCTTGTCCGTGATGCTGCTTCCCAGTGTCGCGAGTACCGCACCGGCATCGACCGGCGTGGCGTCCGGTGCGGCGCGCTCGCCACTTGCGGCGCGCATTCCCTGTTTTTCAGCCCGGCCCTGCGGCAGGGGATCTTCCGGCCGGGAGAGCGGCAGGCGGCCCATCGCCAGCGCCGTGGCAAAGCTGATCCGGCGGCCGAGGGCTTCGGAATTGAGCCATGCTGCCTGCGTGTTGGCATAGCCGTCCGGCGTCTGGCATCCGTAAAGTGGCATGCCAAGTTGCGTCAGCGTCCCCAGTATTGGACGCACGTTCACTACCGGCGTGCCGGTTGCGCGCACAGCCGAGACGACGAATTGATAGGGCGTTTTGAATTTGGCGGCGCGCGCGGCAGGCGCCATGAACTCGGGGCTGGAAAACAGCGTTCGCAGCACCGACCGGATGTCACCATCGGTCTCAAGGAAGCGTTTTGCCAGCCGATCGACCAGCGCCGGCGGCGGCTGATCCTGCACGAAATACTGCGCCAGCGCGTAGCTGATGTGATGCGCGGTCGCTGGATGGCGGGCCAGGACGTCAAGCGCAAACTCACCCTCGAGTTGTCCCTGGCTGCCGACATGCCGGCCCAGCCATTCCTTGTCCCCCGTGTCGTGGCGCGATCCGTCGAAGCGGAACTGCTCGCCATTGGTGATGAGCGCACGGGGCGCGAACGTCCAGCCGGTCAACATGCGCGCCAGCGCCGTCACGTCGGCCTGGGTATAGCCGCCGTCGACGCCAAGCGTATGCAATTCCATCAGTTCGCGGGCGTAGTTTTCATTCAAGCCAGTTGCCTTGGCCTTGGCGCCGGCGGGCATTTGGCCCCGAGGACCGCGCGGCTGCAATCCGGCGCCGGTCGAGGTCCAGTTGTCCAGGTAGAACAGCATCGCAGGATGCTTCGCGGTCGCACCGAGCAGTGCACGAAACGGTCCGAGCGCGTTGGGCCGGATCGCGTCACGCTCGTAACTGTTGACGAGCGCCTTGTCCAGGCCTTTGCCGGAGAACACGTTGAAATGATTGAACCAGAAGTCGACCATGACTTCTTCGAGCTGGCGCGGACTTTCAGTTGCCCGCAGCAACCGCGACTGCACCGACTGCTCGTGCATGCGGCCAACGACCAGTGCGCGCTCCTTGCGGGCCTCGTCATCCTGCGCCTTGACCGCCTCCCGCACGGCCTGGAAGGCAGCCAGCGCCTGACCGGCGGATTCATGTTCGCTGTCCAGCGCAGCCAACTGTCGCGACAGCGCGTCGGGCAGGGGAATCGATGCCGGAGAAAGCTGTGCCTCGATGTAGCGGTCCACGCCCATCTGCAGGACCCGGTCGATGTCGCCCGGCCGCGGACCATAGCCCAGCCTGTTCAGCACATGCACCGCCTGCTCGCGCGACGTGATGTCGGCCGCGAGAGCAGGCAGGCAGGTTGTGAAAGAGACAAGCAGGAGTGCGATTGACGAGCGGTTCATGGTCATCCTTTGCAAAAAGCGTCGGAGGTCGCCAGCCAGCGTATTGGCAAACATGAAAGGCAACTGCATGCCTTCCGGATCGCTGTAGCAACTACCCGATTCCTAACGGCATCCGGATGGTCGCAGATGACACGGCAATCTTCCGTTTTGTAACGAAACGATGCTGCGGTCTGACCATGCAGCGGGTGCAACACGAATGGCGTCATCGAATATCGGCGCGTATCCGACAGCGAAACTCACACCTTGAACATTCGTGCGTCGAAACTGAAGTCTCGCAAGATCGCAAGGCGCACCTGCTTGTAGGCCGGGTGTGCCGGATTAAGGATGGCGTTGGTCGTTTCCGGGATGATGGCCGACGGCACCAGCAGGACGAGCTCTCGGGCGGCATCGAGCCATGTTCTGCCAAACGCCTGCGCCTGTGCGGACACCGGCAGATCGGACCAGGCAGCAGGCAAATCCTTGAGATCGGGCTGAAAGTATAGCGCAGCATCGTCGGGTACATCGACGGCGACCAACACCAGCGGCGGGTGCGGGACCATCCCCAGGTGGACGAATTTTTCAAGTGCGCAAATTTCGATCGTGGTGCCGGCGTAGAGAGCACCATGGCCGATCGGATTCCAGCGGCCGCCATGCAGGCGGGCGCCTTCGCAGGCCGTATCAAGCGCCCATTTTCGGGTGGTGATGCGCCATAGCCTCAAGCAGCGCCGCCGGTGGCGATCGCATTGAGCACCTGGCGCACCGCGACTGCCCCCGGCTCGGTATCCATGAGTTCGAGCGGAGCCGCTTCACCCAGCGCCCGGTTCGGCTGGCGCATCCAGGCGATCGCGGCAGCCTGGTCTTCGAACACGTCGATTGCCATGCGGGTGACGCTGCCGATCCGGTAGATGCGCTCGGTTGCCGCGGGATCGATCCGTGCCTGTTTTTTTTCCAGTCGGCTGGCAGTCGAAGCAGGCACCTGCGCGATGGCTTGGATGCGGGCGTCCGGCACGTCGAAGAAACGGCTGGCCGATTTCAGGATGCTGGCGCTGTAGCCTTCCCGAATCGAATCGATTGCCGCAAGCCCGGCCAGCGGCTCGGCGCTGACGAGTCGAATGAACAGCTCGTTATCGAGCCGCCCGGGCCGGGTAGTCTTGTCGGAACGGGATGCGCTGCTCCGCGCTGATGTCAGGCCAAGGACGCCCGACGTGGCGCGGGACAGTCGTTTCGATCCGGCAGGGGCATCATCACTGGTCTTGGTCGTCGCACGCATCAGAATTCTCCATTTGGGTAATCAGAATACACCAAATGGAGAGAAATACAATGTCCGGCTAGAACGCGATGTAGGGTCCGGCGCCGCCCGGCGTCGATTTCCCTTCGAATGCCGTGAACACCGTGCGTCCGAAGAACAGCGGCAAACCCAGATCGACGGCAGTCGAATTGAAGGCCGGGCCGGCCAGCATCGGCAGCACGGCATACGTGGGATGCGTGCGGAACATCGTGTCGGCGTTGTCGAAGGTGAAATCGACCGATGCATTGACCCCATTACGTCCTTGCAAGACAGCGGGAACGGTCTGGCGCGATGCCGGACAGTAGAAGCCCGAGGTGCATACCGGCGTTCCCGTGGAAGTGAAGAAGTTGGCGTTCGAGCCGCTGTCGACAAAACTGCTTGCGTACGTGGCGCCATTGGCTGTGACCGACAGCGTGGCGTCGAATGGATCGACGGTAAATATCTTGGCCGCGCCGAGACCATTGTTGGTTGCGGTGCCGATGCCGAAGATCAGGCTGCCGCTGATGCCGGTCGCGCCATCGAGTGGCACCGCGGGCAGGCGAATCAGCACGCCGTTGTTGTTGGCAGCCAGTTGGACCACGGGATTTCTGACCTGCGAGGCAGTATCGACTTTGGTCGCCACACACCCCGTGCTGGCACACGCATAGTAGACCCCGGCTACGGCGGTGTTGACGCAGGCGCTGCCGCAGTCTTCGAGAAAATTGCCGACGCCGAGTACGCCGTTGGAACCGAAAGCGCTGACCGTGTTTTCCGACGGACCGGTCGACGAGCAATCCGTCGGCACGGTCGAATAGGCGGGATCGCCGATCACCTGTACCGCCATCGACTTGACCGTTTCGCCGCTCAGCTTGACGTCGAGCGACTTGATCGGCCCCCAGCTATAGCCATCGGCGAACTGCATGCACTCGACCAGCGGCGTGTTGTTCGACGCGAGGCGCTGGGTCGGCTTGACCGATGCGGGCAGGACCGAGGCGAACAGCCGCAGACCGGTCGAGCCGGTATCGATCAGGACATGATCGACGGTGGTGCAGGCCGCATTGTCGCCCGGCGTGCAGACGGTCACGCTCGTGTACAGCAGGTTCACGCCGTTGGACACGCCGGCATCGACGTTCACGACCTGTTCGTTTGCCGCCAGCGCGGTGCCCGGCGCATTGGTGCCGCCACCGGTGGTGGTTGTGGTGGTGGCGCTCGGCGCTGTCGGCGCTGTCGGCGCCGCCGGTCCGGTGGCGGTGCTTGGGGTGCCGCCGCCGCCGCCGCCGCATGCGGCTTGCAGCAAGCCGGCAAGCGCAATCAGCAGGATCGAGGCGGCGCGCGGCAAGCCGCCTTTTACTTTAGCGAATGTCATTGATTGCCACTCCGTTCGGTATCAGGGATTGCAGGTAGGCCCGGCCCGAAAATGCGCGCAGGCGTCCCGCCGACTGCACGACCAAGTCGCCATGCGTCACGCTGCGATGCGCGTGACCGCGCCGGTCGGACTGCGTGAGGTCGGAGTAGACATCGAAGTGCGTCCCGAGCAGCTGGCGCAAATCCGGCATGGCCGGGCCGGACCAGCTCACGCCGAATACTTTGCCTGCCGCATTGAGGTACTCATGCACCACCGTGCCGGAGGGGGTGGTCAGGTCATGCACGGTGAAGCTTGCGCCGGAGCGAATACGCGCCGTTGCCTTGACCTTCACGCGATCCTGACTGATCGAATCGACGCCTGCACCTAATGCAGCGTGGACTGGCCGGGTTGCAGTGCTGGCGGCAAGCAATGCCGCACCGATACACCAATATCGTAGAGTAAATAGCATCGCTGGTCCTGTCGGTTGATTACCGGTGGACTATATCCTGCGCAACCGTTACTCGGTATGCAACGCAACAAGCTTCTTGCGGTGCGAACCGATTGACCGGGCATGCCGTTTGCGCGGCGTTCAGTCCACCTTCAGTTCGATTCCTTTACCAGCCGCTCCGACGAAAGCTGGATCGGCCGCGCATTCATCTGGTAGAGCCGCGCGAAGATGTCGAGCTGATCCTGCGACACGGCGACCGGCTCTTTCATCACCATCCATAACACGCCTTCGCTGCACGGCGGTGTGGTCAGCGAACCCATGTAGGTGTAGTACTCGCGCCGGGTCGGCAGGATGCCGTTCATGTCCAGCGCGCCCGCCGGCGTGACGGTCTCGTTCTTTTCCAGCGGCAGGTTGTTCCAGACCGTCTGCACCAGCTTGCGCGCCGCGCCACGTTCGATCAGTACTGCCACGACGGCAAGCTTGCCCGACGCATCCTTGTGGACCAGGTGGGCCACCATGTCGTAGGAGCGGCCATCGATCTTTTCCTCCGATGGCCGATGGAAATGGAACTGTACCAGTTCGTACATGCGATTGCCGACCGTGATGTGATTGCCGGCGCCGAGGTTGACCTGGATGGTATGGCCATTGTCGATGATGCTGAAGCCGGAAGGTTTGTAGTCGAAGGCGATCTGCTCCAGGTCGACCTTGATGCCGCTGCGGATATCGATCGGCGACTGGCGATTGCCGGTGCTGCATTTCGCCCATTCCGGATTCATCTCGCCCCAGCGCACTGGCCCGCCTTCGCCGCCATAACTCCAGTGGGTTTCCTTGTGCATGTCCTTGTGCATGTCCTCGTGCGCTTCCTTGCCGTCCGCCGCGCCGTCGGCCTTTTCAACCATGCGCTTTTTCGGCGCCGGCCGGTGGGCGGTCGCTTCCCGCAGGTTTTTCTCCGACTTTGCCGTGCGCAAGGCTGCGAGGCGTTCGGCGATGCGCGCTGCAACTTCTTGCGGTGTCGCAGTCGGACCCGACTTGGCGTCGCGCGGCGCATCCTTGGCTTCTGGCTGCGCTGCGGTTTTCGATTGCGCTGCGGCTTTCGATTCGGGTGCCGGCGGCGATTCCTTGCCGACCTTCGGTGTTGCAATCGGCGCAGCAGGGACGGCGGCTGCGGGAATCGGCTTGGCTGGGGCGGCATGCGGATCGTCGCTGCCGTGCGCAGCCATCGGCGCGACTGCGCAGGCGACTGCGGCGATCAGGAAAGCCGGAATGAATTGCGTGAATGGATATCTGGACATGATTTGGCAAGGCCTGGCGAGAGGGCGCGGATACCCTTGATTCATTGTATTTTGTTTCTCTGTGTCAAGCATACTTGCTGTGTCTCTACAGCAACGTCAGAGTGAAATGCTCAGTTTTTTCGTTCCAGCGCCCACATCTTCGTTTCACGAGACGTCCGTCGATGCCAGGTGACGGGGCTGACACGAGGCTGTAATTTGCCATCACTAGAGTCGACGCGGTCCAGAACAACGCAAGCCTGATGCCGTGATCCGATCATTCCAATTCCTCCCGCACCGCGCAAAATATCGGCCGTATTCCCCGATTGCCACGCAGGCCGATGCAAAGACGCCGCTGCTGGCACCTGGACAGCCATCGAGTGGGGTACCGGGGGCGGCTGCAATGGCGCGAACGTGCCTGATCGATCGGCTGGTGCGGGCGGTCCGTGCGCCAGCGGCGTTGGCGCGCTCGGTTGCGGCACCACACAACTGGTCGCTGTATTGTCCAATAGGCGGGGTGGCGCGTACCGGTGGCAGTGTCTCGCCGTTGCAGGACCGGTCTGGCCCTCAAGCCAAGGCAGCAGCAAAAGCCGACGCAAACTCGATGACCGGGCGCGGGCCGGACCGGAAAAAAAGCGCCGAGGCACGCCTGAAGATGCAGCGCGCGATGGCAGCCTCGCAGCAGGTGGCGCTGGCCGGTCTGTTTGGCGCTGCCGGTATTTCACCGGATCGCTCTGCCGCGGTGCCGGCGCCGGCTTCGGGGTCGATGGCGGCTGCGGTCGGCCTCATCGGCGACCTGTTTCCCGATGCGACCGAGGCCCAGCTCGAACAACACCAACTTGCCCTGTACCGGCTGCCATTGAACGATGGCGCCGATCGCACCGTGATTGCCTATGCGCTGGCAGCTGCAGGTGGTGGTGACATCGTGCGGGCCGGCGAGATCATGCAGCGGCTGGCGGGCGGGCTGAATCTGGATGACCTGCGCTGCTTGTCTGCGCCGCAGTGCGGCAGGGTCGAAGCGGGTGCGTGGATTGCTGCCGACCTGCTGTCGCGCACCGATGCAGGCTTCGGGTTGCTGCGCGGCCTGCATCCGCGCCATGCGCAGTTTGGCCGCGCTTCGCGGGTGCTGCTGCAGACCGGGGCACCGGCAGTCAATGTCGGGGCCGGCGATCAGGGCCGAATGGCGCTGGCGACCCGCGCGCGGAATGCGGCCTATCGCATGCTGCCAGCGAATGCGCCGCTGTCCGATGCAGACAAGGCGGCGATTTTTGCGTGGGAACAGGGCTTTCGCGCCGACGGCCCGGGCACCCCGCTGCATGCGGCGCAGGCGCACCTGCAGAAGTTTGCGCACAAGACGATTCCGCGCGTGGCGGCGTCGCGCTGGCGCTCGCTTCTGCCGCGCTTGGTCGGCAAGAAAAAATCGCCCTTGTCGGCGCTCGCCCACGGTACCCAGGGAGCGCAGCGGCCACTGCTTGCGGTCGAGCGGGACGCACGCAGTGCGCCGTTCGGCCGCGAGTCGGCCGCAGCAGCCGAGGCCGTACAGCGCAAGTCACAGCGCCGGCTGCGCAAGCAGGGCAGGCATCGGGTGTTTGAGATCCAGCAGACGTTACGTAGCCTGGTCAACGACATGGGATCGAGCGCGCGCCTGCGGCTCGACGACGGTGCGCGCCGCGGCCTCAGCACCAAGGGCCTGGTGTGCAATCTGTCCACCCTGATCAATCTGAGCGGGATTCCGATGGGGCCGCGCTTGAATCTCGGCGTCCGCAGCAGCCGCCGCGCCGTCGTGGAAATTGCTTGCGGTACCGGGTCCGGCGAAATACTGATCGGCAGTGAGCGGCGTCTGCGGCGCACGGCCGGCGCCGGCATCATGCTCGGCTACGACCTTCGGACCGGACCTGGCCAGTTACGATGTGGCGTCAGCGGTGATGTCGAACGCAGTCGCGAGAAGCGCTCGTTCGCCGGCGTCGCATTGCGCGTGGCCCAGCGCAGGCATGCCGATGGCACGGCCGACGAAGTGCGAATGAAGACCGGCATGCAGAACATCCTCGATTTTTTCTTCGAGCAGCAACGCGGTTCACGCCGCAACGACCCTTCGCTGTTGTTTGAACGCTTTGCAGCGCGCTTCTTCGACGATCCTGACATCTCGATCGGAAATGTCGCGCCGCAGCAGCGCAGCCGTACAACCGGCGTGTCGCTGACGGCTTCGCTCATGGGAAAGATCGGGGGAACGCCACTGCGCTTCGGACCGAGCGCCACGATCGCGGCAGAACGCACCCGACTTGCGCAGCAGGATGCCGGAAATGTGGAGGGGCGACTGCAAGGCCAGTCCGCGGGTGGCGGAAGGTCCCGTACCGTGACGGTTTCGGCGGGATTGCGGGGCAAGATCAGCGTCGACGCAGACGGCCCCCATGGTACGACTCCGATGCGCCTGGGTATGCTCGATGCGAACCTCCCGTGCTGGACCGCACAGATTCATGCTGGCGGCGGCTTTGCCAAGGTAAGGCTGGCGCGCGAGAACGGCCGGCTGCAACACCGGAACTGCGTGCTCGACACCGAGTTCCATTCGGTCGAGGACTACGTGGCAGCAGTCGAAGCCGACCGCTGGCGCTGGCTGCGCCATCTCGAACGAAAGCACGCTGGCCAGCCCGATGCCAGCGAGCGCGCCGAAACGGAACTTGCGGCCCATCTCTTGAACACGCGGCGGGATGCGCACAGCAACCAGCGCTTCGTACAACGCTGCAGCCTGCGCGAAGACCTTGCCCGCAAAATCGACCACCACAGCGCCACTGCCGCGGCGATCCGGACCAACACGCACCTGCCGCAGGCGACCCGCGATCGGCTCTGCGCGGAACACGAAGCCGCCTGCGCAGCCCTGGTGACGCAGGCCGGCGCCTGGCTGCCGCTCGAACTGAAGGTGATCGAAACCGAGAGTCGGCGCGCGACTGCCGGCCTGCTGCTCGGGTTGCAGATGGCAGCGGAAACCGGCGCCCAGGGCGAACATCAGCTTGCGTGCCTGAAGGTCTGAACACCAGGTTCGTTGCGACCGCCCGGAGTGCGCGCCGCGCACCGTTTCTGCGTCAGATTCTCAGCCTTGATCGCGCGCCCGGGGAAGCCTCACCGCCGCTGCCAAAAATCTTGTAGTCTCGGACGACCGGGCAAGAAGGATGTCCGCGCCACTGCGAATCCTGTAACCTCACCGGTTCCGAACCGTCACGCTTTTTTACCGAATCCAACCCTGCCCATGCCGCTACCTGACAAGACCGCACCCAAAAAACCGCGCGAATCCGAAGAGGACAAGGACGAAGCGACTACCCTGGCGCTGTGCGACCTGGCGATGACATTGGCGCTGGACGAGGCACGCGGCGGCGAGTCGGGTCAGGAAAGCATCGATTTCCACAAGATCATCAAGCGTAGCCTGCACCAGAAAAAAGACGAGGTCCTTTACGACGCTCTGGCGCGCGCCGAGTCACTCGACCACCGCGCGGCGATCCATCTGAAGGCGGCGGTCGAGGAAGCGGCGGAAGTCACCGTGATCGAACGCGCCGATGGCCGCCGGATGGAAATCAACGCCTTCGTCATTCCGCTGTTCCTGCACACCGTCGGCGGACTCGACCCCGAGCGTTGTTTCCAGGACCAGGATGCGTTCGAGCAGCTGAGCAAGAGCTTTCAGGCAGGCGCGCTCGAAAGCCCGACGGCGACCGTCGTGCTGGTCAATCATGGCTATCACCTCAACGAGATCGACGGCATTACCTACAGCCACCTGCATGAGATGCTGCGCGACGCCTTCGGTGCGATGACCGACAAGCGCATTGCGGCCACGCCGGCCATCGATCGCAGCTTCGGCGGCTGGCCCGACAGTCCGTTCGCGGCCGAAGACGCGGCAATCGAGCTGCGCTTCCTGCTCGGTTTTTCGCTCAAGGCGGTCGATGATCCGTTTTACGAGGTGCCGGACAGCGAGGCCGACGCCGACGCCTACTTTACCGCGCGCGAAATGCGCTTCCAGAAGTGGACCGCCACGGCGGCGCCACTGGTGCGCCGCTGCTTTGGCCTGGCTGGCAATGGCGGCGGGGCGCAAGACAGCGACGTGCATTTCCTGTATCAGGACCTGTTCCACGGTGGTAAAGAACGCGGGATTGCCGAATACTTCATGCTGCAGATGATTTCAGAGCTCAACCAGGGATTGCAGGCAAAAGGCGTCGAGGGCGCCGCGGCGCGCGCGGTGATGGGGCCGGTCGAGGCCGGTGGCGAGGCGGTCTTGCGGGTTTTTCTGCATGCAACCGTCGACGGCGCACTGCTGGCGCGGGCCGACAAGCCGGTACCCGGCATTCCCGACTGGGACCTGGAATTCGCTGATTGTCATGGCGCCTTGACAATGATCGGGGTGAACAGTGTCTCCGTTGCGCGACAATTCGACCGCGACGGGCTGGCCATTGACCTTTCGCCCTATGATGGATCGAGCGTAACTGCCTGAGGGCCACCGGAGATCGGGCGACACACTACCGGTGGCTTTGCGCACCGGCGCACGCGTTTTTTTTCGGCATGGTACTTTTAATGCCCGATTGCGCCCCAACGTCTTTCACCTGAGGCAAATCAGTATTCTGCAACCAGGAGATCATGTTGAACCCAAAGTATTCGCGAGCGGCGATCATTGCCGCGTTCGTCCTTGCCGCCTTCGTCGGCTTCGGATTGTTCCGTGGCGGTGACGTAGCGCCGAACGGCAGTACGATGGCCTACTCCGATTTCATTTCGGAAGTGAAGGCAAAGAACATCAAGGACGTCACCATCATCGGCGAAAAAATTCTTGCCACTACCAGTGATGGCAAGAAAGTCCGCACCACCGGCACGCTGCTCGATCGCGGCCTGATCGGCGATCTCGTCGACAATGGCGTCAAGTTCGATGTCCGCAATCCGGAAGAACCGTCGTTCCTGGCCCAGATATTCATCTCGTGGTTCCCGATGCTGCTGATGATCGGCGTGTGGGTGTTTTTCATGCGCAAGTCCCAGGGCGGCGGCAAGGGCGGCATGTTCTCGATGGGCAAATCGAAGGCGCGGCTGCTCGATGAAAAATCGAACCTTGTGACGTTCGCCGATGTCGCCGGTTGCGATGAAGCCAAGGAAGAGGTCGGCGAGATCGTCGATTTCCTGCGCGATCCGAGCAAGTTTCAAAAACTCGGCGGGCGCATTCCGCGCGGCGTCTTGATGGTTGGGCCGCCAGGCACCGGCAAGACGCTGCTGGCGCGCGCCATCGCCGGCGAATCGAAGGTGCCGTTCTTTACCATCTCCGGCTCCGACTTCGTGGAGATGTTCGTGGGTGTCGGCGCTTCCCGCGTCCGTGACATGTTCGAGACCGCGAAGAAGAACTCTCCCTGCATCGTCTTCATCGACGAGATCGATGCCGTTGGCCGTCAACGCGGCACCGGCATGGGCGGCGGCAACGACGAGCGCGAACAGACACTGAACCAGCTGCTGGTGGAGATGGACGGTTTCGCCGAGAGTTCCGGCGTGATCGTGATCGCTGCCACCAACCGCGCCGACGTGCTCGACAAGGCGTTGTTGCGTCCCGGTCGTTTCGATCGCCAGGTGATGGTGGGCTTGCCGGATATCCGTGGCCGCGAGCAGATCCTGAATGTCCACATGCGCAAGGTGCCGATTTCGAAGGATGTGGAACCGCACGTGCTGGCACGGGGTACACCGGGGTTTTCGGGTGCGGAACTGGCCAACCTGGTCAACGAGGCTGCGCTGTTTGCCGCTCGCCGTGACAAGCGCGTGGTGGACATGCAGGACTTCGAGGATGCGCGGGACAAGACCATCATGGGGCCTGAGCGCAAGTCGGCAGTGATCCGCGAGGAGGAGCGTCGCAATACCGCGTACCACGAGTCCGGTCACGCCGTTGTCGCACGGCTGTTGCCGAAAGCCGATCCGGTGCACAAGGTCACGATCATGCCGCGTGGTTTCGCGCTCGGCCTGACCTGGCAGCTGCCGGAGCATGATCGGGTCAATCTGTACCGCGACAAGATGCTGGAAGATATCTCGATCCTGTTCGGCGGCCGTATCGCCGAAGAGATCTTCATGCACCAGCAATCGACCGGCGCCTCCAATGATTTCGAGCGTGCCACGAAGATGGCGCGGGCAATGGTCACGCAGTACGGCATGTCGGATGTGCTCGGCACCATGGTGTATGCAGACGACAGCGACGGCTCCGGTTTCGGCTCATCGAAATCGGTGTCGGAAGAGACGCAGCAAAAGGTCGACGCCGAAATCCGCAGCATCCTCGACCGCCAGTACGCGGTGGCGCGCACTTTGCTCGAGGCCAATCGAGACAAGGTCGAGGCAATGGTCAAGGCGCTGCTCGAATGGGAGACTGTCGATACTGATCAGATCAACGACATCATGGGTGGCATCGATCCGCGTCAGCCGCGCTACGGGGTGCCACCCAAGCGGGTGCAGCGTCCGGACGACAGGACCCCCGGCACACCGGCACCGGCCTGAAGTTCCAGCCAGACGATCGCGGCCCGGGAATGGTTTCCCGGGCTTTTTTACGATCACTTGAGACTTTGGATCGCGATTTCTTCGCCGCGCGCACTCGCTGCCTTCACGGTCTCGACATTGCGCAGGCATTTTTCGATCGCCTTGTGCACTGCATCGTCCGGACCGGTGGCGTCGTTGGTCGCGTATTCGATGGCCCACTGGTAAATCGGCGTCAGGCCGGTCGCCTTGTTGGCGTCGGAAACAGCCAATGTCCGCTGCTCCTCGCGTTTCGCGTAGTAAGCGTAACCGGCGGCCTTGGCGATCTTCGGGCATTCCGCCTTGCGCAGGTCGAGATCGGGTGCGATGTCTTCGGCCACGGCGCAGGCGCTCGCAGCGAGCAGCAGGGCGGTGGTGGTCATTTTCAGCATGCGGTCTCCTTGATAACGATGATTATTGTCAGTGGCAAAAATTACCATAATTCCATGATGCCCATTCGTTGATGGCCGGCGACAACCGATTCTCGTTCGAAGAACTGACGGCTGTCGCCTATCAGCGTGAGCGGGCCCTGGCACGCAGACTGGCGCGGCAGGAGAATGTCTCGGCGTTCGCTGCGCTGGAACAGGTTCTCAAGGCGGCGGCAGATGGCGGCCTGCTGGCCGGCGTGGTGGAGGAGCGGCGGCGGACGCTGGCGGCCGCAGCAAGCCGGCGCGCATTGCGGCAACAGGCATCCCGTTTGCGCTTCGACAGCAGGCAGGCAGCGAAGGCGCCAGATCCCGGCGCCTGGCATGCCTGGTTCGACGGCTCGGCCAAGCCCAATCCCGGGCCCATCGGCTTGGGTGCGGTGCTGCGGGCGCCGGATGGCAGCCTCAGCACGATCAGTCGTGCGGGCGGCAGCGGTGACAGCAACTGCGCAGAATATCTGGCCCTGATCGCGGTGCTGGAACATGCGCTACTGCATCGGGCGACGGCGTTGGTGGTGCACGGGGACAGCCGGATCGTCATTGGCGACGTACTCGGCACCGCGTTGGCAGCGATTCCTGGCCTGGAGGTGGAGCGGCAGCGCGCACAATCGTTGCTGCAAAAATTCCCCTCGGTTTCGCTGGTCTGGATTCCACGCGCCCGGAATGCGGCGGCAGATGCGCTTGCACACGCGGGATATTTGAAAAATCACCAGTCAATGTTTGATTCCGTACAGAAGTAATTCACTGGTCAGCGCAACATGCCGAGGCGTAACTTAACAGGTTGCCAATTCAGGTCGCCCCAGGCGTCCGCTGCAGTCCATATCAACAACGAGGAGCCATCGTGAAAACACCTTTCGCCGTTATCTTGTTCGCCGGCGCATGTGCCGCTTCGACCGTCCCCGCGATCGCCGCCCCGGCCGACACCAAGCAGGTGTACACAGCGACCGTTGACAAGGCCGGCAACGATTACAAGGTCGACCGTGTCCGTTGCAACAGCCTGACCGGCAATCCCAAGGATGTTTGCATCGCCCAGGCCAAGGCCGCGCAGGTCTACACCGAGGCGAATGCAAAGGCGCGCTACAAGAATACAATCGACGCCACCACCGACGGTCGCAAGGCAGTCGCCGAGGCCGACTACGACGTCGAGAAAGCGAAATGCGGCAGCCTGACCGGTAACCCGCGCGATGTCTGCATCAAGGAGGCCAAGGCCAACCTGGTCGCAGCAGTGGCCGACGCCAAGGCCGATCGCAAGGTCACCGAAGCGCGCGCCGATGCCCGCGACGACAAGCGCAACGCCGACTACAAGGTCGAGATCGAAAAATGCGACGCTTACGCTGGCGACCCGAAGAAGGCGTGCCTGGCCGATGTGAAGGCGCAGTTCGGGAAGTGAGCCGAACCGGCGACAGGCACAACCGCTCAGTGGAACGTCAAGTCAAGGGCGCCATGTCTGCTGACGGGCTTCGGGTCGACGATCATCAGCCTTGGAGCAGATTTCGTAATAGCATATCCGCGCGACGCACCGCTACGCATCACGAATACGCCATGTCGAATTCTGCTCTAAAACGCATCGTCCCAGGCGATGCTGAGCCGCATTGCGCATTGGATCAATCCCACCATGCTGTAGGTCTGCGGAAAATTTCCCCACTGTTCGCCGGTCTCGGACGAGACATCTTCCGACAGCAGGCCGAGATGGTTGCGGTGCGCCAGTACCTTCTTGAAAAGCTCACGGGCGCGCTCGGTCTGGCCCATCTGCGCCAGCGCCAGGATCCACCACAACGTACAGACCAGGAACGCGGTCTCCGGCTTGCCGAAGTCATCTTCCTCGTCGTAGCGCAGCAAAAAGTCACCGCGCCGCAGATGTTTTTCAATGGCAGAAACGGTGCGCGCAAAGCGCTTGTCATCGGGCGCCAAAAACTGCAGCTCGACCATCAGCAACAGGCTGGCATCGAGCCTGTCACCGCCGAAGGTCGACGCAAAGCTGCCGAGGGCTTCGTTCCATGCCGCAGCGCAGATCACGGCGTGGATCGACTCCGCTTGGGCTGCCCAGAACGTCGCCCGCTCCAGCAAGCCGAGCCTGCGGGCAATCGAGGCCAGCCGGTCACACGCGGCCCAGCACATCACGCTGGAAAAGGTATGTACCCGTTTGACGCCGCGCAGCTCCCAGATGCCGGCATCCGGGACGTTGTAGTTGAGCACCGCCTGATGACCGAGTCTTTCAAGGTCGTTGAAGATGCGGCGGTCGGCAGGGCGCTCCAGCCGCTCGTCGAAGAATGCGTGGGTGCTTGCCAGCACGGCCGCACCGAACACGTCGTTCTGGATCTGTAAATAGGCCAGATTGCCGATCCGCACCGGCCCCATGCCGCGATAGCCGCCCAGTCCGGGTGCAATGCTTTCCTCCAGCAAGGCTTCACGCCGGATGCCATAGACCGGCTGCAGCGGTGCGTCGCGGGTATCGGCAATGATGTTGAGGATGTAGTCCAGGTACTTTTCCATGGTGCTGGTCGCGCCGAGCCGGTTCAGCGCATTGACCACGAAGTACGCATCGCGCAGCCAGCAATGCCGGTAGTCCCAGTTACGGCCGCTGCCGGGCGCTTCGGGGATCGAGGTGGTAACCGCGGCGACGATCGCGCCGGTGTCGTCGAAGGCATTGAGCTTGAGCGTGATCGCCGCCCGGATCACGACCTCCTGCCATTCGAACGGTACCGCCAGGTTGCGCACCCAGCGGTGCCAGTAGCGGCAGGTGTTTTCATGGAATGCACGTCCGATTTCGGCGGGCGATCCATCCACTGTTTCATCCGGTCCCATCAGCAAGGTCACCGAGCCGCTCAGGAAGAACGGCCGTTCGTCCAGCACCGCCGAGATCGACGCATCGGTGGTCAGGCGCATCGCCTGGTTCGTACTGGCATACGAAATGTGGTGCGCGCCGACGCGCGGCGTGGCGCGCTTCTCGCCATGACCGGACGCCGGGCGCACACGGATCGCGATCCGTGGCCGACCTGCAATGCAGCGGATGATTCGCACCAGCATCGACGGCGAGAACATGCGGCCATGCAGCTCGAAACGTGGCGCGAAATCGATGACCTCGATCGCATTGCCCGCCGCATCGGCCAGGCGCGTGACCAGGATCGCGGAGTTGGTATCGTAGGATTGCGATACCCGCGTGCCGCCGTCGAAGGGCACGTCGATCATGCCGAAGGGTGGCCCTTCCGCAGTCGGCTCCAGCAGCGAACAGCACAGCGGATCGCTGTCGAAATAGGGATAGCACCACCAGACGATCGCGCCGTCGCGATTGATCAATGCATTGGTGCGGCAGTTGCCGATCAGGCCGAGGTCGAGCGTGTTCAAGCCATTTACTCCTTTTCATGCTGTTGTGTCCGGACAGCCGGCAGCGCGCCGGCAGGTGTCGCCGCAAGCTGCAGGCGGTCGATCACGTGGTCCAGCAGCCGCACGATGTCGTTGTAGCGGCGCAGATAGAACTGCGCCGCCGAGTCCGGCGCCTGGGCGACGCGAATCGACAGCAGGTCCGGTCGCCGCAGGGAAAACACATCTTCATCCGTCATGTCGTCGCCGACATAGATCGCCCGCGATGCGCCACTGAGCACCATCAGCTGTTCGAATGCCGTGCCCTTGTCGCCGGCTGCCTGCGGCAGCAAATTGAAGACACATTTGCCGGAGATCATTCGTGGCGCCGGCGTCAGGATGGCAAACAGCGCCTGCAAGGCAGCTTCGGTTGCGCTCCGGTCGGCGGCCTGGCGGTAATGGACCGACAGGGAAATCTGCTTGTCTTCGAGCGCGATCGCCGCGTCGAAGCGGCTGGCGTCGGAGAATGCATTGCGCAGTACGTCCCGCCAGCCATCGCACAAGGCTTCGAAATAGCCGCGCCGGCTGGCAGAGTCGGGCAGACCCTCGAGGCCATGATTGCCGATCACGAAATCGGCCTTGAAATCGAGCCTCGTCCGGATGTCGGCCAGCGCTCGCCCAGTCAGGATCGCCACCGGCGCGAGCTGCTGCAGCAACAGTAGACGTGCACGGACTGTCTCGGGCAAGTGTGCATGCTCGGGAAGCGCCACGATCGGCGCAAGCGTACCGTCGAAATCGAAGACGCACAGCGTACCTGGCTGCAGAAACGCGTTCAGGCTGGCCGTGCCTTCTTCTGAAAACAGCGGCGTCATGACGCTGCCGCCCGGCGCAAGAAAGGCCTGCTGTGCGCGCTGATCTTGGTCATCACCCGCTCTCGCCGGCGCAGCCGGGCGGCGTCGAGCAGCATGTGGCCGGCCCAGCGAAAGACGTTGAAATCCCGCACCAGAGAGCGCATGCTGCGCATCCGGTCGCGTTGCTCGGGGGCGGGCATCGTCAGCGCGCGATACAGTGCGTCGGCGCTTTCTTCTACGTGATACGGATTGACGATCAGCGCCTCGCGCAATTCCCGTGCGGCGCCGGTGAACTGGCTCAGCACCAGTACGCCCAGTTCGTCATCATGCGCTGCGACGAATTCCTTGGCCACCAAGTTCATCCCGTCGTGCAGGCTGGTGACCAGGCAGACATCGGCAGCGCGGTAGTAGCGGGCGACCTGTTGCGCATCATGCTGTTCGATCTTCAGGATGATCGGCGGTTTGCCACCGGAGGTGAAGCGCTGGTTGATGCGCTCGGTGATCTGGCGCACCCGTACTTCGAGGTTGCGATACTCCTCGAGAGACGACCGGCTCGGCGCGGCGATCTGGACCAGTGTGAAACGTCCGACCATGCCCGGATGCAGTTCCAGCATGCGTTCGGCCGCTTCCAGCCGTTCCACGATCCCCTTGGTGTAATCGAGCCGGTCGATGCCGATCGCCAGCAACTGATCCGCCGGCAGGCCGCAGGCATCGCGTACGCTGCGCCGGCAGCCCGCGATCGTGTTGACGGCAGCGACCACGCCGTCGCTGCCTGTGGGTGCCGCGTCAGGCCAGGCGATCGAGATCGGATACGACTTGACCTGGGTAAGATCGCCGCCGTAGGAAATCGTCGAGGCTTCATGCTCGATGCGGGTCTCGAGGTAACGGTCCACCGTCTCCAGGAAATTTTTGCAATGGAACGGCGTGTGGAACCCGAGGATCGTGCTGCCGAGCAGGCCTTCGAGGATTTCCTCGCGCCAGGGGCAGATGCCGAAGGATTCCGGATTCGGCCAGGGAATGTGCCAGAACGTGATGATGGTCGCCTGCGGCAGTGCTTCGCGCACCATCCGCGGCACCAGCGCGAAGTGATAATCCTGTACCAGCACCACCGGGTCGCCGGTGCGGGCTTCGGCCACCACGGCGTTGGCGAATCGGCGGTTGATCGCTTCGTAGTACTGCCAGTCGGTGGTGCGAAATACCGGCCGCACATGGGCGATATGGCATAGTGGCCACAGCCCCTCGTTGGCGAAGCCGTAGTAGTAGCCGGCCTCCTCCTCCTTCGACAACCAGATGCGGCGCAGTGTATAGCTCGGATTGTCCGGGGGCACGGCGACCCGGTCCTGCCGGTCCACCGTATCGCGGTCTGCCGAGCCGCTGCCGTGGGCGATCCAGGTGCCGGAGCAAGCGCGCATGACCGGCTCGACTGCGGTCACCAGCCCGCTGGCCGGGCGATGGATGGCGATGCCGTCCTCGGTCTTCACATGCAGGTACGGTTCGCGGTTCGAGACCACCAGCACCTCGTCACCCGCCAGTTCGTCGTGCAGCAGCGACCGCAGTTTGTCGGGCGTCCACATCTGCGGCGAGTCGCCGAGGATGCGGCGCTCCAGGTTCAACTCGCGCAGCATGGCGTGCAGATCGCCTACCAGGGGCTGGACGTCAGCATGGTTGATCGCTTCGACCTTGCTGCCGGACTGAACGCTTTCACCGCGCAGCATGCCCTTGACCGCATTGATCCAGCCGCGCCAACTCAGGTGCGCCACCACGACGGTGATGAGCGAGATCACGATTGCCAGCAAGGCGAACAGGCCAATGATGTACTTGCGCGTCTCCGCGCTGCGACGCTCGACGAAGCTCATGTCGTGCACCAGGATCAGCCGGCCAAGCCGGTGCCCGTCCACATCGAGAGTGCTTTCGGCGACATGCAACGGGCCTTCCGGCAGCGTCACCAGAGACGGCAGCGGCCGGCCAGCGGGGTTGGCGACCCGGCAGCCCAGTCCCTTCGGATATGTCAGCGTCTGGTAGACAATTTTTCCGCTGTTGTCGCAGAACGCGACCGCATAGAGGCGCTCGTCGCGGATCGCGTGATCGAACAATTGCAGCACCTTGTCGCGCGCATTGTTGGGCACGTATTCCGACAACGGATCCTGCATCGTATTGGCGAGCGATTGCGAGCGGATGTCGAGATCCTTGACGAACCAGTGCAGGGTCATGTCGTCGACCAGCGGCACGACGGCGTAGGCAAACAGGCCGATCGCTGCCGCCATAGGCAGGATGAAACGCAGGGACAGCCGCAGCAGGCGGCGCGACTCGTTTTTCTGGATCGTCATCGAATCTTTCCAGGGGCACAATACCGGTTTGACATGTCGTTGTGGACCGGTCCGTTCCATGCCGCTAGTTGACGATGCTAGCAGCGCCGCGGGCTACGCAATGCGAGGCAGCGCACACAAATCGAATTCGAACCGGGGCCGGATCAGAACAACGTCTGCCTTTTGGATGATGGAGGGTACAGTTGGTTTCCGGCTACGTGGCCCAGCGCACAAACCTTTATTGCAATTTCGGGCTATCGTTGAAGGGCTAACGACCGTTTTTGACGGTGTCTGTCGTCGGCCGCCTCCTCCATCCGGAGCGTCATGCGCATTTTTATCGAAAGCAATTATCCGGAATGAAAATATTTGGCAAGGTCATGGCAGTGCTGGTAGCGGTTTTCGTGTTGGTGATCGGCGCCGCACTTCTGTTTCTAAAAGGGTTCGACTGGGACCGTGCAAAGCCGACCATCAATGAGAAAGTTTCGGCGGCGACCGGACGCGGATTCACGATCGGGGGCCATCTTTCGGCGACCTGGAAACGGCCGGCGTCTGAAACCGGCTGGCGCAGCCTGATTCCCTGGCCAACCTTTACTGCGCAAGACGTGCAGATCGATAATCCGGAATGGGCGAAGGGCCGCCAGTTCGCCAGCGCGGACGCGATCGATTTCGAAGTCGAGATCCTGCCGCTGCTGTTTCATAAAATCGTCATTCCGCACATCGCGCTGCGCAATCCGATGGTCGATCTGGAGCGTACGGTCGATGGCAAGAACACCTGGACATTTACCCGTGATCCGCAGAACAAATCAAAATGGGATCTGGAGCTGCAGGAATTGGCATTTGCCGATGGCGTCGTCAATGTGATCGACCAACCGACACGCATCGACATGCGTGCGACAGTGGCGACGATTGGCGCCCCGATTGCGCTCGGTACCGTGCTCGAGCAACAGAAGTCGGGTTCCGGTGCGGCGGCGGACAGTGCCACGGCAGCAAAGGCAACCCCAGCCCAGACAACGGCGAAGCAGACAACGGCGGCACCGACATCGCCGACACCGACACCGACCACCACGACGGCTCCGACCGGCACCATGCCTTCTAGCGCCGCGGCGGACGCCTCGGTGTATGGTTTTGCGATCGCGATGGCCGGCAGCTATCGCGATGCAAAACTGACAGGCGAAGCGAAGGTCGGCGGCGTGTTGTCGCTGATCGATCGGCAGCGACCGTTTCCACTGCATGTGGACGCGCATCTTGGGGACAATCACATCATCGCGGATGGCACATTGACCGATCCGTCCAAGCTGGGCGCAATCGACGTGGCACTTTCCGTGGCTGCGCCGAGCATGGGCGACCTGTACGACCTGATCGGCGTGGCGCTACCGGAGACGCCGAAGTTTCGCACCAAGGGTCATCTGACCGGTAACTTCAGCGCGAACGGCAGGCATTTCAAGTACGAGAAATTCGTCGGCGAGGTGGGTCGCTCGGACCTGGCCGGTACGCTCGAATTCAGCACCGCTGCACCGCGCCCGCGCCTGACCGGCAGCGTGCATTCGAAACGGCTGGCGCTGGCCGATCTCGGTCCTGCGATTGGCGCGTCGTCATCTCCGGCGAAGACACCGGCAAAGCCTGCAAGCGGTGCGGCCACGACCAAGGGCGCAGATGGAAAAGCGATACCGACATCCGCATTCAAGACCGATCGCTGGCGCGCGATGGACATGGATGTGCAGTTCTCGGGCGCGAGCATCATTCGCAATGCAGCCCTGCCGATTTCCGACATGAACACGCATGTGATCATGGACAATGGCGTGCTGACGTTTGACCCGCTCAAGTTCGGCGTGGCCGGTGGCAGCGTGACCGGCACCATGCGGCTCGATGGTCGCCAGGCGCCGCTGGATGGCAAGCTCGATGTGGCGGCGCGGCACCTGCAATTGAAGCGCCTGTTCCCGACTTTCGCGCCCATGAATACCAGTTTCGGCGAGATCAACGGCGATGCAAAACTCTCCGGCAAAGGCAATTCCTCCGCCGCCCTGGCGGCCAGTTCGAACGGCGAGGTCAAGCTGCTCATCAACGACGGTGCCATCAGCAACACGTTGCTGGAAGAAGCGGGGCTGAACGTCGCCAACATCGTGGTCGCGAAGCTGTTTGGCGACACGGTGGTGCAGATCAATTGTGCAGCGGCCGACTTCGTGGTCAAGGATGGCTTGCTGGATTCCCGCGTGTTTGCCTTCGACACCACCGATGCGCTGATCAATGTGGAGGGCACCATCAATCTCGCCAATGAGCAGATGGTGCTCAACGTCTATCCGCACACCAAGGGTTTCCGGGTATTTTCGTTGCGCTCACCGCTCTATGTGCGCGGCACGTTCAAACAGCCCGATGTCGGCGTCATGAAAGGTCCGCTTGCCCTGCGTGGCGCGGCGGCGCTTGCGCTGGGGGCGGTCAATCCCTTCGCTTCGCTGCTGGCGCTACTTGCGCCGAGCAACAAGCAGGCGTCGCCTTGCCCGGCCATGATGGCCACTGCCCGCGAAGGACTCAAGGGCGCGCCGGCGATCACGCGCCAGGCGCAGTAGTCCGATAGGTCACGTCGAAGTTAAAGTGCTGCGGTACCTGGTCGGCATGCATGCCGTAGCGGCTTCGCAATCCTTCTTCTTCTGCGCCGAGCGCAACAAGCCGGTTCTGGATCAGCGTCTTGATCTCCGCGACGCGTTGCGCCGCAGCGATCGGCGAAAGTCCGGCGCACTCGCGCGACTCAAAATTCAGCAGCGCCTCCGCAGCGCTGATTTGCCACGGTCGCAGCGGGTCATCGACTCGCGCGATTTTCTCGCCGGTCACGTGCTTGTACGTCTGCCGCTGGGCTTCCATTTCCAAATAGCACCATTCCCGCGGCTGTGCGTCCGGGTGGGCTGCGTGCCACGTCGGACTGCCTTCGAGATCGAGCTTTGGATTGGGCGCAATGCACAAGCCCAGGATATCGCCGGTCTGACGGATATAGCTCTTGGCCCAGGTAGTACGGTCGACCAGCGCCTCCATCGGCATGCCTGGATTGGTGCGCTGGAGCCAGTCGAGTTGCGCCAGCATCGGGCGATGTTGCACGCGGTTGACCTTGATCTGCTTTAAATTCTCGTGGGTCACGCCGAGCATCTTGCAGGCCCGCGCCGTCATGTAGTTGACCGTCGTGACCGGCCTGTCGAATCCGGGAACACCATTCAGGCGGGTTGGCAGCGTGCTCTTGTAGGCCTTGTCCAGATGCAGGGTGGCGCCGTCGAAACTGCGCACGACCATGCCCGATTCTCCGTTCGGTCCGATGAAACGTGTTCGCAACTTTGTCAATCCGCTCGCGTCGCGGCGCAGGCTATCTTCGGCAATCCAGCCCTCGGGAACGGCAAACCTGCCTGAGGCATCCAGCATGACCCGGTCGCCCATGGCATCGCGCGCCACGTTGACCCGGCTCACCGCACCATCGGCGTGAAGGTATTGCTGTCGTTCGACCAGCGCCACGTCTAGAAGGGTTTGGTGCGAGCGCGTTTCTGAAGACCGCTCGATGTGGTGGTCGCCGGCGACCGCAAACGGTGCGATGCGATGATAGTCCAATAGCGTGATTTCGATCGTCGATTCATATTTGAGCTGGCGGCGCAGCGCGGCGAAATTGTCGAATCGGTCGCTGGCGAGCGCGTCGGCGACCGCATTGGCGCCGTAGGTTGCTGCAAGTTCCGCTTGCTCGGCAGCGCTCAGACGCAGGTGCGGATTGGCGTTCGTCGTTTCCAGGGCAGGCATCGCAGCGCGAAACCTGGCGGCAGGCACTGCAGGTTCGGACCGAATCGATTCCAGCAAATTCAATGCCGCGCGCTTGCGGTTCGCGTCTGGTACGCGCTGTGTGGATGTCGGTTGTTCCTGTGAACCAGTGATTTCCTGTTGCGGCGGGTATGTCCTGCCGGTCGTGATGGTGTGCCCTGTCGGCGGTTTTGTTGGGAGTGGTAACACGGACGTCCTTTGTGTCTGCGGGGCTGAGTGTGGCTGCAGGCGATTAGCCCACATGGTCGGCACTTTGAAATGCCGCATATTATGATGATGTGGGAAGATGCCTTATTGCGAAAAATCTATCGTTCTATGAATTTGCGATTTGCCTTATCAAAGTCTCTGCAAGCAGTGCCATTACACTGCCGAAAAAGGCCGTAAAATGCTCTCAAACAGGACACGACGAGACATATCATGAGCGCTGCAGCCCGCGTAAAACCCGAAGATTTTTTCAGTGCCGACGAGTGGCGAGGTCTGACTGCCCGCTCGAACTGGAAAGGATTGGCCCTGGTTGCGCATTGCTGGCTGGTGATCGGCCTGGTGATGTTGTGCGGGGCACGCTGGCCGGTGACGATCCCGCTCGGCGTCATGTTGATCGGGAACCGGCAACTCGGCCTGTTCATTCTGATGCACGACGCAGCGCACGGTCTGCTGCATCCGAATCGCAAGATCAACGATGTCGTCGCGAGCCGGTTTTGCGGTAGCGAGCTGCATCTCTACCGGCCTTATCATCTGCAGCATCATCGTTTCGTCCAACAGACCGAAGACCCGGACCTCGTTCTGTCGGCACCGTTTCCGGTGACCCGGCGCTCGCTGATGCGCAAGGTGGTTCGCGACCTGACCGGCCAGACCTTTTTCAAGCAACGGTTCGGCGGGCTGGCAGCGCACCTGAGTGCGCCGCCACCCGGCATGACGCGCTGGAGCGTGGTTGTTGCCGAGGCGCGCAAGCAGCGCGTTTTCCTGATCAGTAATGGCCTCGGGTTCCTGGTGTTCGCGCTGGCCGGCTACTGGTGGCTCTGGGTCGCCTTGTGGCTGGTGCCGATGGCAACCTGGCTGCCGCTCGTGAGCCGCCTGCGCAACATCGCCGAACATGCCCTGATCGTGCAGAATTCCACCGATCCGCTACGACATGCCCGTACCACCCGCGCCAACCTCGCCGAGCGCATGCTGATCGCGCCATACTGGGTCAATTATCATTGCGAACATCACATGTTCACCCAGATCGCCTGCTGGAACCTGCCGCGTGCACATCACGCCCTGACACGCGACGGCGTCACGGCGCGCATGGAAATGCAACCGGGTTATCTGGCGATGCTGAGGGTCGCTGCGCCGGTCTGAAAGGTGGGCGTATCCTCGGCCCATTGTTGAGAGCCGTGATTGGCGTGCCATCCAGTCCCCGCACCGCAATCGATCCGTTCGACAGGCCTACCAGGAGCCACGCATGCAGCAGATGGGAACCGAAGGCGGCGCCGGCGCCGGGTCGATGGCGTGCCCGAATACCACCGCTGATCGCCCCGCATTGGCATTGAAATACCAATCTGGCTTCGGCAACGAATTCAGCAGTGAAGCCTTGCCCGGCGCGCTGCCGCAGGGCCAGAACTCGCCGCAGCGCGCGCCTTACGGTCTGTACGCGGAGCAGTTGTCGGGTAGCGCCTTCACGGCGCCGCGGCATGTCAATCGCCGCACCTGGCTCTACCGTATCCGGCCGGCGGCGATGCACCAGCCGTTCCAGCCAATGGCGCATCCGACGTTTTCATCGGCGCCGTTTGCCGACGCTGTCACGCCGCCAGAACCGTTGCGCTGGGATCCACCCCTCCTGCCCGATGCCGCGACGCCGACCGATTTCATCGATGGCCTCTACACCATCGCCGGCAATGGCGATTGCCTGACCCAGACCGGGATCGGCATGCATCTTTACGCGGCCAACCGGTCGATGACGGATCGCTTCTTCTATGACGCCGACGGCGAATTGCTGATCGTGCCGCAGCAGGGCAGGGTGCATCTGCACACCGAGCTGGGCATGCTCGATGTCGCGCCCGGGGAGATCGCCTTGCTGCCACGTGGCGTGCGCTGCCGGGTCGTGTTGCCCGACGGTGCCGCGCGCGGGTATGTCTGCGAGAATTACGGCGCCGCATTCCGGTTGCCCGAACTCGGCCCGATCGGTGCGAACGGACTGGCAAATGCGCGCGATTTCCTCGCCCCGGTCGCCGCGTTCGAAGACCGGGAAGGCGCTTTCAGTCTGGTCGCAAAATTCGGCGGGCGCCTGTGGACGGCGGCCATCGGGCACTCGCCGCTGGACGTGGTCGCCTGGCATGGCAACTACACGCCGTTCAAGTATGACCTGGCGCGCTTCAATGCGATCAACACCGTCAGTTTCGATCATCCCGATCCGTCCATCTTCACGGTGTTGACCGCGCCGTCGGACACCACCGGCGTCGCCAATGTCGATTTCGTGGTGTTCCCGCCGCGCTGGATGGTGGCCGAACACACGTTTCGCCCGCCCTGGTTCCATCGCAACCTGATGAGCGAATTCATGGGACTGGTACACGGCGTCTACGATGCCAAGTCAGAGGGCTTCGCACCCGGCGGCGCGAGCCTGCACAACTGCATGAGCGGCCACGGACCGGATGCCGACACGTTCGCACGCGCCAGCAATGCCGCGCTCGCGCCGGCACGGCTCGAGTCGACCCTGGCCTTCATGTT